>DUEF01000127.1 GCA_011176555.1 Caldilineae bacterium | reverse complement strand
AGGCGCGGGCGCGGGACGAGGTCGGGTCGAGGTGGGGGGATGTAGAGTTTGGTTCTCAGCAGGGGCGTGGTCATTTCACCTCAATCGGTCATGTCACCAACCCGTGTCGCAGGGCCAGGGCGATGGCTTCACCCCGGTTGGAAACGCCCAACTTGGAGAGGATGTTGCTGACGTGTGCCCGGGCCGTGGAACGGCTGATGACGAGGCGTTCGGCGATCTCGGGGTTGCTCAGCCCCTCCACCAGCAAGGCCAGCACCTCGCGTTCGCGCGCTGTCAGATCGTGGCCTGGCGGCGGTGGTTGGGCGGCGCTGTGAACCAGGGCCTGCACCGCCTCTGGAGACAGCGTCGACCGCCCCTCGTGCGCCGCGCAGATGGCCTCGACCAGTTCTTTGGCCGTGGCGTCTTTCAGCAGATAGCCGATGGCCCCCGCTTGCAAGGCCCCTTGCACCATCTTCTCCTCCTTGAAGCTGGTCAGGGCGATGATCTGGGTCCGGGGGCAGGATTGGCGGATGGCCCGGGTGGCGGCGATGCCATCCATGCCCGGCATCACCAGGTCCATGAGCACGACGTCGGGCTGCACTTGCTGGCAGAGCAGCACCGCGCGTTCGCCATTTTCCGCCTCCCCCGCCAATTCCACTTCCGGGAAAGCCATCAGGAACGCGGTCAAACCGCTGCGCACCACGGCGTGATCATCGACCACCAGCACGCGAATGGGTTGTGTCTTGCTCATGAGTCCTCCTGTTGGGGCGACCGGCCGGTCGTCCGTACTGATGGGAGATTGGGGCGGGGTCATGGGCGGACGCTGTCCGGCGCGATTGGCCACGAGAGTGTTACGCTTGTCCCCTTGCCGATGGCGCTTTCGATGTCCACAGTGGCCCCGATTCGGGTCGCGCGCTCGCGCATAATGCCCAGGCCCAGGGATTGGGGCGGGGTGCTGGCGATGTCGAAGCCACGGCCATCATCCTGAATGGACAGGGTGACGGCATCCGACCGGAATGCAAGGCGCATCGTCGCTTGGGTGGCTCCGGCATGTTTGCTGATGTTGCTCAACGCTTCCTGCGCGATCCGATAGAAAACGACCTTAATATCGACGGGCAGGGGGCGCTCGCCTTCCACCCTAAGATCGACCGTCAGGCGGGAACGGCCAATGGCGGCTTCGGCCAGTTGCTCCAGCAACTCCTTCAGGCTGAACTCCGCCAGGGTGAGCGGTCTCAACTCCAGCAGCAGCGAGCGCATCTCGGCCATGGCCCCGCGGGTGAGTTCGCGCAGTTCTTCCAGACGGCGGCGCCCCTCCTCAGGATTGTTCTCCCACAGAAGCGGCAGGACTTCGGCGATGAGGCTGGCGGAGAAGAGGGTCTGGCTGACGGCGTCGTGCAGGTCGCGGGCCAGGCGGCTGCGTTCGGCTGCGGCCGCGGCCTGTTCCGCCTGCTCGTACAGCCGGGCGTGCTCCACGGCCATGCCCAGTTGGTCGGCGATGGACTCGAAGAGCGCCTGTTGTTGCTCGCTAAAGGTCTTGCCCGGCGCGCCGATAATCGCCAATACCCCCAGGCTCTGGCCCCGCGCCCGCAGCGGCAAGAGCGCTCCCGGCTCGGTGAACCCGCGCGCCTCGTCCGGCGCGATGTAGATCGGTTCGCCGCCATCCAGCACTGTCTGGCAGCCCGCAGTGACTTCCGCCAGATCCTCCGGCGAGACGGTCTGCGGCGGACGCAACATCCTCGGCTCCAGTTCTCCCGATTCGGGATTGAGCAGCATCACGCCCGCCCGTGAGGCCTGCACCAGAGACACCAGGCGATCCAACGTGGTTTGCAGCATTTTGTCCAAATCCAGCGAGGTGATGGCCGCAGAAGTCACATCCAGCAGGGTTTGCAGTTCGCCGGTGCGCTCCTCGACGCGCTGCTCCAGGGTCTCGTAAGCCAATTGCAGCGCTTCTTCCGCCCGCTTTTGCTCGGTGATGTCCAACACCAGGCCGTTGAAGTGGGTGAGCTTGCCCTCGGCGTCGAACACGGGCGTGGAAGCGGTGTGCAACCACACCCATTCACCTTTTTCAGGATGGTAGACCCGCACCGATTGCCTGTATGAGCGCCCCTCCTGCATGGCCCGCCGATTGGCCTCGATGGCCTTGGGGAGATCGTCGGGATGGATGGTCTCAAACCAGGATTCGAAGCGGTAGGGGGCCGATACGCCGGTGATCTTTTGGATGGAGGGGCTGACCATCACCACCCGCCCGCCGAAGGGATTCCCGGCATCGACAGCCACCCGATAGACCGCGAAATTCGTGGCGTTTTCCAGCAGCGAGCGGAAATTGGCCTCGCTTTCCCGCAGCGCCGCCTCCGCTTGCTTGCGTTCGGTGGCGTCGGCGGCCATCTCTGCAAACCCCACCACTTGTTTGTTCTCGACCAGTGGCATCCAGACCACATCCCAGTAGGAAGCGACGCCTTCGCTTTCCAGGCGCAAGCCATCCCGCTGCACCGTCTCTCCGGCCAACACCCGCTCGATGATCGGCGCCATCTCTTCCCCTGTGCCGGGAGTCAGGTCGAAGAAAGAAAGCCCGGGTTGTATGTGGCTGGTCGGGGGAGAGACGTCTCGTTCCCGGTAAGCGACCCAAGCGGCATTGTAGCGCTGCAACCGCAATTCAGCGTCGAAAATGGCAATGGCCATCGCCACGTGGTCGAAGAGGAGTTCGAGGAGGGACGTGTGCGACGAAAGCGGCGGGGTATGGTGTTGCGTACTCAGCAAAGGAGAAGGCATTCGCTCATGGATTCCTGCTGCTCGGAGGGATTGTGCTGGCCATCCCATTGTAGCCAAACCGACATCTGGTGGCAAGGCGCTGCGATCTGATGACATTGTATCAGTTTAGCCGGCGAAGTGAAACGGTTGCTCCCTCCTTTGGTTCCTCACCCGCTCCGAGACTGGCGGGGGGGAGATGCGGAAATAGATTTGGCTGCGCTGCTTGTTCTCCGGCGGAAACGGGTTCACTTTCTGTTTGCTGGATTGCTCGTCGACGATGATCTCAACAACGGACGCCTGCTACCAATCGAAGCGTCTTTTTGGGGCTTTTGCATTCCGCACCACGAGACGAATTTAAATGATCTGATGGACAGCCTGGGCATCAGTTTCAAGTATGACTTGGTCCTTCCGTTACCTCCATATCAGTCAGGGGGGGCGGCATATTGGCGACCTGATGAAATCAATCCAAAGTACATCGTCCGTGTAAGCTCGGAAAACACGGACATGAAGTCCGTTTCTGAAACTATCTTAAAGAACGTTAACACCATTGGTTTGCATTCTTCATGTTCCTTAAATGTTAGCAAACCACGAGAGAAAAGCGTGGTCCTTCACACAGGACAACAACCGCTTGTGTGGGAGCCGCACGATATCATTCATTCACCTACCAACAGAAGATATTGGGAAAGAATAGGTAATTACAAGCCCAGCAGAGAGAAGAGAAGTCCATTAATAGCTGTAACGACGTTTGATAAAGGAAAGATCGCCGTGGTTGGTTCGTGGACAGTTTTTCATGATGAAGCTATTGCGCAAATACCCGATAATGGGCAGTTGCGCCTTTTCATTCGCCATCGACAGTTGCACCCGGAACTGGCTGCCGCTGACCGCAATCTCCCCAATCCGCTCTCCCGACCAGACATCTTAGTATCGCGCGTCAACGCCCGCTACATTGCCGTTAATCCTGATCCCAACATAGTAGGCGACAATGGTGTAAGGCCACTTGACGCGAACGGGTATCCGCAGAGTTTCACAAGCACTCAAAACTACGACACCTGGCTAGAGTTTTTCCGCCAGGATCCTGTCTTGGAACGGCGCGTGCTGTGCGATTACTTCGACCTTAACCATCGTCACAGGACGGGCTGCTTTGCCGATCTTCCGTTCCGCGCTGGCGCCATCGGTTCGCCTGACTTCGGCGCGAATCCCGGCTATCTAGCACCGGCGTCGAACAAATTCCAGGCGCCGCTTGTGCAGAACAATGCCACGGTGCTCGATTATGTACGTTGGTTTAAAAAGCCAGCCGTGCTGCGCTGCATTCAAGCCCACTCCAGCGCTTACAGCACTCATTTTGGCGGGAATTACAGTGCAACTGATCTGGAAAATGAGCTTGGTGGTCGACCATTTCGCTGGCGGCATGTTGGCAATACCTACACTCCAAGCTTGCACGACCAGGGCGTGCATGCCGACTTCTACGTCCATCGTACTGCTTGGCAAAACAAGGTGCTCGATAAAGCGGGCGCTAACTTGATCATCCACGGCGGATGCGAGGTGAATGTTCCGGCGCATACTCAGACGAAAACGTACTACCAAGAAGGGTATGCCGGCTGGCAAAACGCTGAGGGCCTGCTGTTCTATATGAACGGCGTAGCCATGATCGCACGGGCGAAGGTTTTTAACGATCTGCCAATAGGTTTTCCTGGTGCGTTTGCACTGACATCGCGTGCGCGGTTCGGCGACGGCTGGCGTGCGTTCTTCGACAACGAAGCCGCCGATGCCAACCTTGGCACCTTTGGCTTGGCGATTAGGTCAAAGAAAGCTTACTTCTGGAGTATGATTGGCGACTGGACCGTCCGTTTGCGCTACCGTGGAGGTTTAGGCATTCTCGGCTTCGACCCGCAGTTCAAAGCGCTGCATGTCCATGCTGACCGCGCTTGGATCGACGGCTGGAATTTCGATACCACCGTCAATGGCATCCGTGGCGCGGGCGACATCGACGGTGATGGCCGCGCAGAGTTTGTGATCACAAGTAATTGGGGAATCGGCGTACTCAAGCATGATGGGCAGCGCTGGCGGCAGGTTGTCGTTGCACCTAACGACACGTGGTTCGGTGGGTGGCGCTACAACGCCAGCGTCAACGTCGGAAAGGATCGCCACCAAGGGGTGGGCAACTTCACCGGTGGCGCGGCGCACGAGATTCTGCTGACCAGCTCATGGGGGATCGGAGTGCTGGCGCGTGCTGGCTCGACACTGACCTCACCAGTCATCCAGCCCAACGGCACGCGTTTTGGCGGCTGGCTGTTCGACTCGCGCGCCAATCAAATCGCCGGAATCGGCGACGTCGACGGTAACGGTCGCGATGAGATCGTCATCATCAGCGATTGGGGCATTGGCGTGCTCGGCGCCGTCGGCAATACCTTCGATTCACTAATGCTGGCGCCCAACGGCACGCGCTTTGGCGGCTGGCTTTATAGCTCACGCCAGAACGCCATCCCCGCTCTGGGCGATTTCGACGGGGACGGCCACGATGAGATTTTGATCACCAGCGACTGGGGGATTGGCATCCTTAAGCTGACAGGCAACACGCTGACATCAATTGCGATGCACGCCAATGGCAGCAATCTCAATGGGTATGCACTTAACACCAAGACATCGCAGATCGTGGCAGTCGGTGACCTGG
Source organism: Caldilineae bacterium (assembly GCA_011176555.1). Lineage (GTDB taxonomy): Bacteria > Chloroflexota > Anaerolineae > J102 > J102 > DUEF01. The sequence continues at coordinate 2,400 of DUEF01000127.1, read as the reverse complement.
CGGGCGACAGGTGTGCGCGTATCCTCATCGCCGACGGTAGTGGACTGCACGTGCTGGAGTTTGTAGCAGGGGCGCTCCAACGCACGGCGTTTTGGGCGAATGGAGATCGGATCGGCGGCTGGCTGCTGAACACAGCTGATAACCGCTTTGGCCCCGTCGGTGACCTCGACGGTGATGGCCGTGCCGAGGTTGTCATCCGCAGCCCGTGGGGTCTCGGCATCATCGGTCTGCAAGGCGCTGTCTTCCGCTGCCCGACGCTGCACGCTTACGGCTCGCGTCTGGGGGATTGGATTCTGGAGCGCAACGACCGCGTAGTCGCCTTGGACAACTTCACCGGAACGAACGTTAAAAGTGAGTTGCTGATCCAGAAGGGCTTCTAGCAGAAAGGCGTCGAGTATTTCTTCGCTCCTTCAGCCAACTGAGTATGTAACCCTGTTAGCAGTGGGCTTCGTTAGCTGTAAGCGCCCAACAAGCGTTTGCATGGTCAGCTCCTGGAACAGCCCGGCACCCATGGCGTGAGGGTGATAAAACCCTCCCCCGGCGGCGCATCCAACACCATGACCCTCACATTGGAACTGCTGAATATCTATCCTCCCCTGACGCTGGGTGCATGATCCTGAGGTGAGTCGCACCTGTCCGGTGTATTTTATTTTTAGTTGACAACAGCGGGATGCAGATGTATAATTCTTATCGACGATAACACTCTGGTTGGGCGTGTTTCCGTTGCGCTTTCGTCGTCAGTCGAACCAGTTTCCACGAGGTCCGTTGATGTCGACGCGTCTTCATGTCATCATGTTGGGGCGATTCGAGATGCGGGAGGGGACATCTCGGAAGGGGGGAATCTCGTGTCATTCGCCGCTGCTGCGCGCCAGTAGCAGGATGAAGATGCTGTTGGCGCGCCAGTCGTTTCCGGCAGAGGTTGCCCTGACCAAGATGTTCTGCGCTTGACACAATATAGGAGGCTGAATCATGACCATCACCATGCCCCCAGGTAGGGAGCGACTTGACACTGAATACTGCTCACTTCAAAAACATCATGTCTGAACAATTCACTCTGCGCCCGATGACACGCGACGACGGCCCGGCCTTCGCCCAACTGACGTTGGCCGCGCCAGACACTGGCCGCATCCACATGACCTATCATTATCGGGGCGATCCCTACGAATCCCTCAGCGTCCGGCAGGGCGATTTCCTGGGCGTGGTGGCCGAGAGGCCCGGTCACGACGGCCTTGCGGGGGCTTGTCTGCTCCGTTTCAGGCGCGCCCAAATCGAAGGCGAGTTGCGCCCCAGCGCTTTGCTGAACACCCTCGCTGTCCATCCCGACTGCCGGAGGCAGGGCATTGCCAGCGCACTGGTGGAGTGGTGTGTGCAGGCGGGACGCAAGCGCTTCGGCGATGAGGGCGTCATCTGGGCCACTATCCAGCAGGGCAATGTAGGTTCGGTGCGCACGGTGACCAAATTCCTGCCGCAGGTCATTTCCAAGCGCATCCTCAACGTCCCCATGACCATGCGGGACAATCCACCCGGGCCAGTTTCCGATTGGCGCGTCCATGAGGCGGCCGGCGAGGAATTGGCGCGAGTGGCCGATCATCTGAACCGTTTCTATCGCGACTACAATCTCTGCGAACCCCAGACTGCGGAAACCCTGACCCGATGGCTGGCCCCCACCGTGCAGGGGGAGCGTTTTCGTCACTATCTGATTCTCAGCGATGCCGCGGGGGAGACGCTGGCGGGGGCGGGCGTGGCGGAGAACTATCGCCTGGGCGAGTTGCACGTGGAAGATCTCTCGTTCGGTCTGCGCGCGCTCAACGCCATCCTGCGGCTGGTTCCGGCTGATGGCGTTTCCAGGGATATCTTCGTGAGTAAGTTCTGGCATGCGCCTGGCCATATCAAGGCCCTTCGTTATCTGCTGGATCACATCCGCTGGCAATGGCGAGATCAGGCTACGATGACCCTGGCTTCGGTGGATGCCGCCGATCCTCTGCGCAAAGCCTTCCCTCTGCGCCTGTGGACGCCAGCGCCGCGCCTGTCGTTGGTGGCCGCCGGGCCAGTCTCCCTCTCTTCCGAGCGCTTGATCGTTTACGAATAACTCATGCTTTCCTCATTGGAAGGAGGTCGTTTCTTTTAGACAAAGGAGAGAAAAATGAATACATACCGCTTACGCATCTTATTTGTCATCTCGATGCTGTTGGGAGTGATGATCGCTCTCTTTGGCATCCATCGTGCTCTGGCCCAGGGTCCCATCGACACCCGCTTCTCCTATCAGGGCCAGTTGAAGGAAAGCGGCCTGTTGGCCCACGGAACTTACGATTTTCAATTCTCACTCTACGACGCACCTTCGGACGGAACGCAGGTAGGGAGCACGCTGACCCGGGATGATGTGACCGTAACAGATGGTCT
>DUEF01000126.1 GCA_011176555.1 Caldilineae bacterium | reverse complement strand
GACCACAGAACTCGACCCCACCACACTGACGTCAACACATTTGCTCGTGCAGGTGGGCGAAAGCGGAGTCATCCCATCTGAGGCGGAACGCCATCAGAGCATCACCATCGGGCCGAAGCCTGATACAGAGCAACCCTACACACTCGCCACTTACGCCTGGCGCTGCGCCCAACTGCTGCTCATCAGCTACGAAACCCTGGCCGATGGCCGTTTTGTGGTTTACGATGTCGAGACAACCGGCACCAACATCCGCCGCGACGAACTGGTGGAGATCGCCGCCGCCACTTACGAAAATCAGCAACCCGTTGGGGAAGGATTCCAGCGCTTGATCCGTCCGGCGAGAGGCTACATTCCCCGGGCGGCGACGCGGGTCCATGGCATTCACTTCCAGGATGTCGCCGACGCGCCTTCGGTGGCCCAGGTATTGCCCGAATTCCTGGATTACGTGGGCAATGAAACGGTGGTTGGTCACAACATCATCCGTTTCGACAATCGTTTTATCGATGGCGCCACCGGAAAATATCTGGACGGGCAGGGTTTCAACCCGTTGTGCATCGATACGTTGCGTCTCGCCCACCGTCTTTTACGCGGCCGTCCTCGCTACACCCTCGAATCGTTGGCGCGGGCGCTGGAGGTGGGCGAAAAAGTCCTGCATCGGGCGGAAGATGATCTCAAACTGACCGCGCAAGTCTTTTTCGCCCTGACCGAGTACATCATTGACGAGAAGGAGCGCGAAGCGCTGGCGGAGTTTTTACCCCTGGTGGGATTAAGCGCGCTGGCCGAAAACATCGAGTTGGTGGATGAAAACTCCTCGCTCATGCACGGCGCTGTACGTATGCTCGCCGCCGGGCGAGGCAGGAGCCAACTGGAGGCGTTGCTGGACGATCTGCCGGCGGCATTTCAGCCCGCTGCGTTCGAGTTGTCCCTTAAGCTGGAATCGCAGGTTGCGCCCGTCACGCCGGAAGATGAAGAGTGGGAGGCGTTGCAGAAAGCGTTCTTCCAACACGTAGAAGCCTTCCAGCGCTATGGCAGCGACGGCTCATTGGCGTCTTTCCTCGACTACCAGGCTTTGTTGCACAGCGTCGACACCTCGGTCCACATGCGCGACGACGAACATATCACCATGATGACTTTGCACAACGCCAAGGGTGTGGAGTTCCCCATCGTCATCATCATTGGCGTGGAGCAAGAGAACTTGCCGTTGTGGCGCACCCTAGATGATCCCCAGCAGGTGGCGGAGGAGCGCCGCGTCCTTTATGTGGGCATCACGCGAGCGAAAGATGCGGTGTATTTGTTCTCCACCCGTAATCGTAGCGACGGCTTTTTACGTAACCCCTCCCGTTTCGCCTTTGAAATCCCGCCCGAATACATCCGCAGAATCCGGGTTGGCTCCAAAGGTCGGGTGCAGGAATTGAGTTGACAGGATTAAAGATCAATGATTAAAGAGTGCAGTATGAGACGCCTCCTTAATCTTTGATCCTTGATCTTTGACACAATCCCGACATCAGGGGTATGATTGTTTCAGTGCCAGGGACGTCAACCCCTGGCAACTTTTCTACCAAAGGTGGTGAGATCTGCATGAGCGTAAAGCTGAATCCAGGCGAATCACAGGATTCTCTGCTCCGGCGCTTCCGCAAGGAAGTGATGAAAGCGCGCATTCTGCCCGAAGTGCGTCGTAAACGTTGGTTTACGCCGCCCAGCGAGCTGCGTCGCTTGCAGAAGCAAAAGGCTGTCCGTAAGGCGCGTCAGGCCCAACGCCGTCGAGACCGTCGCGGTGGTTTCTAACGCAAATTTGTTCAGTCCGCAAAAAAAGCCCGTCCAGTTCGACTTGGACGGGCTTTTTTGTGAATTGGCGGAACAGGGAAGCTGTCAATCGGTGAATGGAAACCGATTGACAGGATCATTCGACTATCCAGGTGTCGGCGTTGTTGAAGAGCGTTTCTAAATCACCCTCGCCTTTTTGGTCCTTCGCGACTTCGACCTGATGCCACAGACCGAGGTCGTAGGTGGGCTTGGTGATGTCGAGAATGACGCCTAGCGGCATGGGATATTGCAATCGGCTCAACAGCCAGGCGATCTCGATGGAGGAAACGTCGTGAACGAGCAGATCGTTTTCCGTGTACTGGTCGCCGAGCGTCACTACTTCCAGGCCGTTTCGCCTCCAGATCACGCCTTTGTCCTTATTCTTCCCAAAGATCATCGGTTTGCCGTCTTCGAGGTAAAGGTCATGGTCATCGCGAGTTTTCCGATCGCTGTACTCGTGCCATGTACCGGGGTTGAAAATGACGCAGTTTTGCATCACTTCGACAAAGGAGATGCCCTTGTGCTGGTCGGCCTTGAGGAATATCCCGCCCATGTGTTTTGGTATCACGTCGATGGTGCGGGCGATAAAGGTCGCCTCAGACGCCAGGGCTACGGAAACGGGGTTGAGGGGCTGTTCCAACGTCCCCATGGGCGAAGTTTTGCTGCGGAAGCCCTGCGGTGACGTGGGGGAGTACTGTCCTTTGGTGAGGCCGTAGATGCGATTGTTGAACAGAATGATGTTGATGTCGATGTTCCGGCGACAGGCGTGAACCAAATGGTTGCCGCCGATGGAGAGTCCGTCACCGTCGCCGGTAATGACCCAGACGCTGAGTTCGGGGTTGGCGATTTTCAGGCCGGTGGCCAGGGTGGGGGCGCGGCCGTGGATGCTATGGATGCCGTAAGTGTCCATGTAGTACGGGAAACGACTGGAGCAGCCGATACCGGAGATGAACACGATGTTCTCTTTGGGAACGCCCAGTTGGGGCATCGTCTTTTGTATCTGGGACAAAATCGCATAGTCGCCACAACCAGGACACCAGCGCACCGTCTGGTCGGATACGAAATCTTTACGGGTTAGTTGAAGGGGTTCGATAGGTGTCATGATGCGTCTCCTGCCAGCAGTTCCTCGATTTTCTCGCTGAGTTCAGAGATTTTGAAGGGGCGTCCTTTCACTTTGTCCATGGGGATGACGGGGAGGAGATAGGTGCCTCTCAAGATGAATGCCAATTGCCCCATATTCAATTCCGGCACAAGGATGCGGTCGTACCGTTTCAGAATGTCCCCCAGATTGCGCGGGAAGGGATTCAAGTAGCGGATGTGGGCATGGGCGACGGAATAGCCCTTGTTGTGCGCCTGGCGCACTGCTGCGTGGATAGCGCCGTAGGTGCTGCCCCAGCCGACAACCAGCAAATCGCCCTCTTCGGGGCCGAATACGGTTTGCTCCGGTATCACATCAGCGAGGCGAGCGACCTTTTCGGCCCGTTCGTTGACCATTTGCTGATGATGATCGGGCACATAGGAAACGTTGCCGAATTCGGGCGATTTCTCCAGACCGCCGAGTCGATGTTCGAGTTTGGGCGTGCCGGCGATGGCCCAAGGACGTCCCATTGTTTCGGGATCGCGTTTGTACGGGAGGAATCTGCCGTCACCATTGAACTCGGTCGGGTGCTCCACGATGATGGGGGGGATATCCTCAGGGTCGGGAATGCGCCAGGGTTCAGCGCTGTTGGCCAGGTAACCGTCCGTCAGCAAGATGACCGGCGACATGGTGCGCAGGGCGAAACGGAAAGCCTCCAAGGTGAAATCGAAGCATTCCGCCGGTGTGCTGGGCGCCAGAACGGGCATGGGACTCTCGCCATTACGCCCGTACATGACCTGAAGCAGATCGGCCTGCTCCACTTTCGTAGGAAGGCCGGTGCTGGGGCCGCCGCGTTGCACGTCGATGATGACGATGGGGAGTTCCAGCATCAAAGCCAGGTTCATCGCCTCGCTTTTGAGGGCGATGCCCGGCCCGCTGGTGCCGGTGACAGCCAAAGCGCCGCCGAAAGCGGCTCCGATGGTCGAACCCATGGCCGCGATCTCGTCCTCCGCTTGGAAGGTGAGCACATCGAAGTTTCTCAGCGGTGACAGGGCGTGCAGGATATCACTGGCGGGCGTAATGGGATAGGAGCCGTAAAACAGGGGCTTGCCCGCCTTTTTGGCGACTGTCACCAGGCCCATGGCCACAGCTTCATTTCCGTTGATCTTTCGGTACGTTCCCGGGGGAAGTTTCGCGCGTTTGATGCGGTAGCGTGTCTGAAACGCTTCCGTCGTATTGCCGAAATTGTATCCTGCCTGCAAGGCGCGGATGTTCGCCTCCACCACAGCAGGATATTTGGCGAATTTTTTCTTGGCCCACTCAACGGTGTTATCGATCGGACGGTCGTACATCCAATAGACCAATCCCAGGGCGAAAAAGTTCCTGCTCCGATCTCTATCTTTGGGACTCAACCCTTCGATGTCTTGCACCGCTGTGCGGTTTAACGAACTGATCGGCGCTTGAATGACACGATAATCCCGGAGTGTTTTGTCTCCTGCTGCCAACGGATTGGTTTCGCAGCCCGCTTTGTCCAAATTCGCTTGCGTGAAAGCGTCGGAATTAACGATAATCGTCGCGCCTGGTTCCATGTCGGGCAGACTGGCCTTGAGCGCCGCCGGATTCATAGCGATCAGCACGTCCGGCGAATCTCCCGGCGTCCAGATATCGCTATCAGACAAGTGCACCTGAAAACCGCTGACGCCGGCAATCGTCCCCGCCGGGGCGCGAATTTCCGCCGGGTAATCCGGAAACGTGCTGATGTCATTCCCGATAATGGCGGCTGTGTTGGTGAACTGGGTGCCGGTCAGTTGCATGCCGTCGCCGGAGTCACCGGCAAAACGAATGACAACCGAATCCACCTCCTTCACAACCGCATGATGCTCTTCTTTCATTTGACTACATCTCCTTACCTGATTCGTCATTGTAATCAGGTCAAATTTTGGGTAATCCCAGAGGATTAAGTAGAAAACCGACCGCCGCACAAGCGAAGGGAACGGTTTTTAGGATGGTCTGAATCGTTTAGGCATAGCAGCGAAATGTATAAGAATACAAACGCTATATTTATTGTACCCATTATTGCCGCCAATTGAAAGAACGCGCGCCGATCGTACGACTGTTGGCGCACTTTTCAGCTTGCGGCATCCATCCGCGCGGCATCGTTTTTTTCGACCAATGGTTTTATCTCGACCGTTTCCGGCTGTGTAGAGACGATTTCCACTGTAGTGGATGCCAAGTCCGCGGGTTCTTCCGTTTCGCCGGGCGGTAAGGGCGCGGTCGCGCGGGGAATTGTAGGCGGAGCATGTGCGGCTTTCGAAGACGCCACCGCTGCATTCGCCAACGCTGGGTGCGGATCTCTGCCGACAATACGCGCATGATAAAACCGAAACCATTCCAACAGCGTGGCCAGGACCGGGGTGGCGACAAAAGCGCCCAGGATGCCGAACTGAAAGGTGAACACCATCACGCCGAGCAGGATCAGAGCCGGATGCACACCCACGCTTCCCCCCAGAATCCGGGGCACTAAAACATAATTCTCGACCTGCTGGATGATAAGATACATCGCAATCACGATGAACATGATCGTGAGATTGGAGACATCGGGATGACTGATGGAGCCCTGCAAAAGCGCCAGGAGCACAGCGGGAATGGCCGCCAGGACCGGCCCCAACGTCGGGATGACTTCCAGCACGCCGGCGAGGACGCCCAGAGCCAGAGCGCCAGGCATGCCGATCAGCGTCAGTCCCAGCCAGACGGCGATGCCGATCACCACGCTGAGTACAAGCTGCCCCCGAAAGAACGCACTCCAAATTTGTCCCGTGCGGCGCCACAACTCAGTCCACTCTTCAGAAGAATCATCCGGCGCCAGACCCACGATGTACGAACGCAAGCGAGGCAAATCGACGGCGGCGTAAAAGGTGAGCAAGAGCAACAGCACGAAAAACAGCAAGGCTCCGCCAATACCGCCGATGACATTTGTGGCGACAGTTGTGGCGATGCCAACCACCTTCGTGGTGGAACGGAACACCTGTTGCAGGAATTCCATCATGTTGGCCGGCAAGTGCACCTGAATTTTTGACTCGACATCCTCCATCGAGCCAAACAACTGATCGTAAATCGGAGAGAGATCAATATTGATACCGAGGATATGGAACCCAGGCAGCGTTTCTGGCAAGTGCGAAATCCACACCATCAAGTTCTGGAAGATCCCATTAAAGTCGATGGAGATAGGTTGGATATCAGCGACAATGGCCGGGATAATGATGAGCGGGAACAGAAAAACGATGAGCAGCAATAGAAAAAGAGACAGCATCGCCGCTAAGGGGCGCGGTATGCGCAAGCGCATCACCCCTTTGATAAGCGGTTGCAACAGATAGGCGACAATCAAAGCGAGCGCGACCACGTGCCACACCGGTTTCGACACCCAAATCAGCAGGCCGGCTATCAACAGCCAGATGACAATGAAGAGGTAGCGAGTTGGCTCAGACCAGCCCGTCGCTGGCGGCGGGGAATCGAGCGGGGGCGTTAATTGCGGTTGGTTCATGGTCTCAGGACTCAGGGTGGGGACAGGGCTCGCTGGACGGCGGCGTAGGCGTCGACGATGCCGTAGCCGGCGCCAGAATCCGGACGTTCGCCGGGAACGCCGCAACCGTCGTTGATGCCTGTGTAAGGCGCTGCGGTTTCGAGCAGAATGCGTTCGGTGGCGTCGATGTCGCCGCGCAAGTTGGGATTGGCCGACCACATGAGGGCAACCACGCCAGCGACATGCGGCGCCGCCATCGATGTGCCGGGAGAATACTGCCACTGCTCGCCGGGCCAGGCCGACAATACTTCCACCCCGGGAGCCAGCAATTCAGGCGAACCGCTGGCGTCGGGCGCTTGGGTGTCTGGCCCGCGACTGGAAAAATCGGCCAGATCGCCGGCCGAGTCGATGGCGCCAACAGAGAACACGATGTCGTAATTGCCGGGCGGGGTTTCCATCGAATCGCAGGCGGGCCCGTCGTTTCCGGCCGCGGCCACGAAGAAAATGCCTGCTTTGCGCAGCGCGTCGGCCGCTTGCCACAGCGTCAGTTGATCGCAGCCTTCCAGACTCGGGGGGCAGCCCCAGGAGT
>DUEF01000125.1 GCA_011176555.1 Caldilineae bacterium | reverse complement strand
TCGGAACAACTCAAGTGCCTGCATTTGGATGAATTGGCGGCTTTGCTGGGCGTCAAATTCGGAAGCCCCTGTGCAGAAGAAGTGATGCGCGCCTATCAAACCAGGCTGGAATTCGCTGACTGGGATGCGGACACGCGCTGGGATCTGGCCCGCTGCTATGCCGCCCAGGGAGATTACGCCCAAGCCGTCCAAGCGTATGAAGGGGTGCTGCAAACGCAGCCAGAGTTCCACGACGCCCGCAAGGAACTGATTTTCTGTCTGGCTGCGCAAGGGCAATGGGACCAAGCTGAAACTGAAGCCAGGCACATGAAAAGGTTCAAGAACGCACGCGAGGAAGCTCGACTCGCGCTGCAATGCCTGCAAGCGCTCCGCTACCGGAGCCAGGAGTAGATCAATCATGACAACGCCCAAACTCACCTTCGCCTGTGAGCTGAAATCACCCGAGTTGCAGGCCTTGTTTTCTGATGAACGCCTCATCACTGAACTGCTCGCCCTCCGGGCTGGCGTCAGTCTGGGTCTGCTCGATCTGAGTCCGGAGCGGGCGGCGGTGGTGCAGCAGCTCAATGCCGCAGGCATTCCCGTCACCGCCTGGCTGCTTTTGCCCAAAGATGAGGGATACTGGTTCAATATCGACAACGCACCGCAAGCCGCGGCCCGTTACGCCGCCTTCAAAACCTGGACTGATGAACATGACTTGCAATGGGCGAACATCGCCATCGATATCGAACCCGACTTCAATGAAATCCAGCAGTTCATGCGCGGCGAGGGGCGGCAGTTGGCGCTGACGATGCTGCGGCGTCTCGGGGATAGCGGCCGGGTTCTGGATGGACGCCTGACCTATGGCGCGTTGCTGCGGGAAATGCGCAGCGATGGCTATCAGGTCACCAGTTACCAACTTCCCTTCATCGTGGATGAGCGCAAAGTCAGTTCGACATTGCTGCAGCAGGCGTTCAGCATTATCGATATCCCTGCCGACAGCGAGACATTGATGCTCTATACCAGCTTCGTGCGTCCCCTCGGGCCAGGTTTGCTGAACAGCTACGGCCCGGACGCCGACGTGATCGGGGTGGGGAGCACCGGTGGCGGGGTTGAGATCGATGGGCCGGCCGCGCTCGACTGGGAGGAATTCGCCCGAGACCTGCGCATGGCTTACCGCTGGAGCGACGACATCTTCATCTTCAGCCTGGAGGGTTGCGTCGAACAGGATTTTCTGGCGCGATTGCAGGATTTTGATTGGGAGCAAGCGCTCGTCATGCCCACCGAGCAGATCGAACAAGTGAACCGCATGAGGGCGGCTTTACGCGCAGTGCTGTGGGCGGGCAGCCACCCCTTCATGGTGATGGCGGCGCTTATCGGATTGTTCGTTGTGTTCCGGAGCCTGCGCCGGTTGCGGCGATAAAACGAATACTGACTGAGCGCTACCCTATCACCGCCCCTAACCCCGGCCAATAAGCGTAATCCCAGGCGCCAGTGTAGCGCACAACCTGGCCGCCAAACCCGCGCTTGAAACGCCACACCCCCCACAAGCCCGTGGCAGGATCGGGCATGGACGCGTCCAGATCCAAACCCACCTCATCGGGGACCCCCCACAGATCATAACCCGAACAGCCTTTTGCCTTCGCCCAGCGCATGGTCTCCCACTGTAGCTTGTGGCTGGGCATCAGGTTTCGTTTCTGATTGCTGGAAGCGCCATAAAGATAGTAGGCCTTGTCCGCCAAATGTGCGGCCAACAGTGCGGCAAGCACTTGCCCCTCGTGCTCGGCGATCAGCAGAGCGGCGTGTTCCGGTGCAAACAGATCCCAGAAGCGCCGGTAGTAAGCGGTTGTGTGCACGCCGAAGGCGTTACGCTCGCCCGTCATTTGCATCAAAGCCCCGAACAAATCGAGATCGCTGGCGTCGCCCTGGCGCACGGTTACCCCTTTGCGCCCGGCCAGACGGATGTTGTAGCGCCACTTCTGCTTCATGCGGGCCAAGAGCGCGTCCTCGTCAGCATTCAGGTCGAGCCAGACCGTGGTGCGGGGTTGGATGGTGCGGCTGCTGGGACGAAAACCGAGCACGCGGAGTTGCTCCCTCTGCTCGGGCGAGTCCGGCACTTCCGGCTCGATTTTGAGCAGGATGGCCCTATTTCGGCGGCAAAACCGGTGCAGGGCCAGAAACAGCGCTTGCGTCTGGGTGGCGTCTCGCCAATCCACCAGCGGGCCTTTGGGGATGTAAGCGATGCGCAGGGGCAAAAACCCCAGGCGGGGCAACTTCTTGAACAACACCTGAGCACCAGCCACCAACTTTCCATCCTGCCTTAACCCCATCCTGGCATCTTCCCACCCAAACTCCTTTTTTAATCCGCCCCAAGCGCGCAATTGCAACGGATGCGCGGCGGCATGCCCGGACACAAACGCATCCCAGGCAACCTCATCCCAACCGGCCTGCGTACTGATCTCGACCCGGTAGCCCATTGCCGCCAGCCTCTCGTTTTCCGCCAAAACGCTGCGCCTACAAACTCCCGGCGCCGACCATTGGCCCGCGGGCCAACGTGTAGCCAAAAGTATACAACAGCGGGTTATAGCGTTGCAGATCGACGCCGCTGCGCCCGTCGGACCAATCCTGAGCCACCTGAATAGCCAGGATCTCGGCGATCCACAGATCGAGATCATCCAAATGATGCACGCTTTCGACGCGGCACTCGATGTTCAGCGGACATTCCGCGATGAGCGGCGTTCCGATTTCGGCGGACGGAGCCAGGGTCAAGTCACAAAGCGCGAGCTTGTCGGTGTCCGCGCCCGAATGCTCGCCGCATAGCTTGGCGACGCCCCGCATGTCATCCGAAATCACATTGACGACAAACTCTTTGCTTTCGGCGATCAGTTGATTGGTGAGATTTTCTGTGAAAATGCCAATGGCCAGTCGTAGATGATCGCCGGGCAGGGGCGTGATCGAGGCGTTGGTCGACACATTCACTTGACCGTTATTTCCTCGCACAGTTACCAGTGTCAGGGGCATGCCGTAATGCAAGTACTCGCCGTATACACCGGTGTCGACTAAAGTGCGCATGTAAACACTCCTTGTTCTTTGGCTGTGGCGTCTGCTCGTTGGGGTAGATCGCCCTGGCTGCGAAAAATAAAACCTTGAGATTACGATGAATAAGCTAAGCTTAGCACATTGTCCCGATAGTTTGCTATGATCAAGATCACTAAATTTAAGTAAGTGCAATTCCGATTCGGCGAATTTATCCGCAAAATGATGTTGTTGCGCGACATTTGACCTGACGGAGTGTTGTATTTGCAGTGGTTGGCGCTATAATGCGGCGTCAACAACACTTCCAAATTCAACCAACGCCGCAATTCTGTGGCCTTCACCCCGGAAAAGAATTTTCATGAATAAGAATCGCGTTGTCGTTACTGGTCTTGGCGCAGTGAGTTCTGTCGGCCACGACATTAGCACCATCTGGGAAAATGTGGTCGCAGGGCGACCGAACATGACGCCTATCACAAAATTTGATGCGAGTGGTCTGCGTACGAAATTCGCTGCTCAAATTCAGAACTACGATCCAACTTCCGAGATTGATGCGCGCACGGCTCGGCGGCTGGGACGGTACAACGCCTATGCTCTGGCGGTGGCGAAACAGGCGGTGGAAGATGCTGGTTTGACTGATGCACAGTTCGATCCGCCCCGCGTCGGCGTGATCATTGGCTCTGCCATTGGCGGGATAGAGGCGACATTAGACAATTACGACATCCTGCTGGCGCGAGGGACGCGACGGGTAAGCCCCTTTGCTGTGCCATCCATTCTCATCGACACAGCTCCCGGCCAAATCGCCATCGAACATGGCTTTCGCGGCGTGAATTACGGTATTGTCGGCGCTTGCGCATCGGGCAATTACGGCATCGGCGAAGCCTACAAGTCGATTGTTCAGGGCGAGGCGGACGCGATGCTGTGTGGCGGTGTCGAATTCGCCATCACGCAATTCACCATGGCGGGATTTGAGCGCGCGCGTGTGACTTCTGCCCGCAACGATGCTCCCAACCGGGCCTCGCGGCCTTTTGATGCTGATCGAGACGGTTTTGTGATGGGGGAGGGTGCGGCCATGCTGGTGTTAGAACGTTTGGAGCACGCAAAAGCGCGCGGCGCCCACATTTATGGTGAAATCATGGGCTACAGCGCCACAGCCGACGCTTTTCACCTCACCGCGCCACACGAAGATGGCCTGGGCGCTATCGAGGCCATGACCCTGGCGATTGAGCGGGCCGGGCTCAAGCCGGAAGATATCGATTACATCAACGCGCATGGCACCAGCACCCGCCTGAACGATATCTCCGAAACACGCGCCATCAAACAGGTTTTTGGCAGCCATGCGTACGATACGCCGGTGAGCTCGACCAAATCGGTGACAGGGCATTTGTTGGGCGCGGCAGGCGCACTTGAATCGATTCTTTGCCTGCAAGCTTTGGTGGATGACGTACTTCCCCCTACGATTAACTACGAAACGCCCGACCCGGAATGCGATTTGGACTATGTGCCGAATCAGGCCCGCAAGCAAGCCATCCGCTTTGCCATCAGCAATTCCTTTGGTTTTGGCGGCCACAATGGTTGTTTGGTTTTCGGAGGTATGAACAATGGCAGGTAACAATGGCAGATATGCCCCGATGCAGCGTTATGCGCAGATTATCGGCTGGGGCAAGGCGCTACCAGACCGGATCGTCACCAACCACGACCTGGAAAAAATTGTCGACACCAGCGATGAGTGGATTCGTACGCGCACCGGCATTCAGCAACGACGCATCGCCGTAGATCCGAACGAAACGACGGCCACGCTCGCCACCAGGGCCGCTCGCGCCGCCTTGGAAGTGGCCGACGTTCCCGCCTCCAAATTGGATCTGATTATTTGCTCCACATCTTCACCCGAACATCTCTTTCCCTCGACCGGATCGCTGGTGCAGGATGCTTTGGGAGCCACCTCAGCCGGCGCTTTCGATTTGAGCGCTGCCTGTTCCGGTTTCGTCTACGGTCTTAGCCTGGGCAAAGGCATGATCGCCACCGGCCAAGCCGACAACGTCATGGTCATCGGCTCCGAGACGTTATCCCGTATTGTTGATTGGTCGGATCGCGACACCTGCGTGCTCTTTGGCGACGGCGCCGGTGCGGTGTTGTTGCAGGCCAGCCCCGTCCCCGGCGGCGTGCTTTCGGCCGTGCTGGGCAGCGACGGCTCAGGCGGCGATCTACTGATCGTTCCTGCCGGAGGCAGCCGGCAACCGGCAACCCTGGAAACAGTGGCTTCGGGACAGCATTTCGCCAAGATGGACGGACGGGCCGTTTTCCGCTTCGCCACTCGCATCATGGCCGAGGCGACGCGGCAAGCCCTGGAGAAAGCGAATTTGAGCATCGACGACGTTGATCTCATCATCCCCCACCAGGCCAACGAACGCATTATCCAGTCGTCGATGAAAAAACTGGGCTTGCCGCCGGAAAAGATATTTATGAATCTCCAGTATTACGGCAACACATCGACCGCTTCGATTCCTATCGCCCTCACCGAAGCAATTGAGCAGAATCGTCTCAAGCCCAACGACAATTTGGTCATGGTGGGTTTTGGCGCGGGGCTCACCTGGGCGGCGACAGCCATCAAGTGGGCGACGCCAGGCGTGCGAGAAGCGCCCAGATGGCGATCTGGCCAGCGTTCGGCCGAATATGGCCTGGCTCGAATGCGTTCGCGCTTCCTGCAATTCAGTCGCAAAGTCGAGGGCAGTCTGATCACGGAAGAAGGCGAAGCCTGGAGCGCGGTGTTGTCAAAACGCATCACTGCCTGGAGGCAATCGCAAGTCGAGACGCAGGAAGAAGAGTAGACGTTATGAAGCAATCCTACGAACGCCCGTCCGTAACGGTCGATATCGTCCTCTTCACGTTTGCCCAAGAACGCCTGCAGGTTCTGCTAATCAGACGCGGCAGGGAACCTTTTGCCGGAGCCTGGGCTCTGCCTGGAGGCTTTATCGAAATCAACGAATCGTTGGAGGATGCGGCTGCTCGAGAATTGTGGGAGGAAACGGGTGTGAAGGATATTTTTCTGGAACAACTCGCCACTTTTGGCGATCCGGACCGAGATCCGCGCGGCCGCGTGATTTCAGTGGCATACATCGCCCTCGCCGGGGCCGAGATCATGGCGACAACGCGAGCCGGAGATGATGCCAGCGCCGCCGCCTGGTTCGACGTCTATGATCCACCCCGGCTGGCATTTGATCATGCGCACATCCTCGATGTCGCCTTGCAACGACTGCGTCATAAGCTGGAACACACGGC
>DUEF01000124.1 GCA_011176555.1 Caldilineae bacterium | reverse complement strand
CTTCGCTCTTTATGAGGAATCTGCATGTCTTTTAATCAGCCCAATGGCTATGGTGGCGGTCGCAAATCGTACGCCCGTCTTCAGCCTGTCATATCCTTGCCCAAACTGATTCAGGTTCAGCTTGACTCTTTCCGTTGGTTCCAGGAACAGGGCTTGAGGGCTCTGCTCGACGAAATCACGCCAATTGTTTCGTACAACAAGAATCTTGAGTTGTATTTTGGGGATTATCGCTTTGGCGAGCCGAAGTATCCAGAAAAAGAATGTCGCGAGCGTGACTCTACGTTTTTCGCGCCATTGTATGTTCAGGTGAAGCTGGTCAACCGTGAAACCGGCGAGATCCAGGAACAAGAGGTGTTCATGGGGGATTTTCCCCAGATGACGGAAAATGGCACCTTCATCTATAATGGCGCCGAACGCGTGATCGTGAGTCAGCTCATTCGCTCTCCTGGCGTTTATTTCAAAGCGGAGGAGGATAGGCAGACGGGGCGCATCCTCTGTTCAGCGAAGATAATTCCCAACCGCGGCGCCTGGCTTGAGATGGAAACAAGCAAGCGCGATATTATTTCCGTTAAAGTCGATCGTAAGCGGAAGCTGCCTGTAACCATTTTGCTGAGGGCTATTGGTTACGCCACAGACGAGGAAATCCTGGCGCTTTTTGCTGAGGATGACAATGCACCGGAGCATCAGTTTATTCTCTCTACCCTGGAAAAGGAAGACCCCGATAAACGTACGCCCGAGGAAGCGCTGTTAGATTTTTACCGACGCCTGCGACCTGTCGACCCGCCCACCCTGGAGAATGCGAAATCTCACCTTGAGGGCCTGCTATTCAACCCGCGGCGTTATGATTTGGGCCAAGTTGGTCGCTACAAAATCAACAAGCGTTTGGAATTGGATATTCCTTTGGATCATCGCACCCTGACCAACGAGGATATCGTACAGGTCGTGCGACGCATTATCCGCATCAACAGCGGCGTTGAAGAAGATGATGACATCGATCATCTCGGCAATCGTCGCGTCAAAACTGTGGGCGAACTCATCCAAAACCAGTTACGCGTTGGTTTGTTGCGTATGGAGCGCGTGGTGCGAGAGCGCATGAGCATCCGCGATCCGGAGCAGGTCAGCCCCCTATCTCTGATCAACATCCGGCCGGTGGTTGCGGCTGTGCGAGAGTTCTTTGGCGGTTCGCAGTTGAGTCAGTTCATGGATCAGACGAACCCGCTGGCCGAGTTGACGAACAAGCGACGCCTGTCCTCGCTGGGGCCTGGCGGCTTGCGCCGCGAGCGCGCCGGTTTCGAAGTGCGCGATGTTCACCACTCGCACTATGGCCGCATTTGCCCCATCGAAACGCCTGAAGGCCCCAACATCGGTCTGATCGGTTCGCTGGCCACCTACGCGCGGATTAACAGCTATGGTTTTATCGAAACGCCCTATCGCAAGGTGCTGCACGAGGTGAAGAACACGCCAGAGACCAGCGTTGGTCGGACATTAGATAGCGATGTGGTGCATCCCGAGACCGGAGAGACGTTGGCCAAGGCGGGCGACGTTATCGATGAGGAACTGGCTGCTCGTTTGACCGAGAGTAGTGGGGTGTTGTCCATGCTTTCGGTGGAGCCGTTTGTTTCCGACGAGGTTGTCTTCCTTTCTGCTGATGATGAAGAGCGCTATGCCATTGCGCAGGCTTCGACGCCGCTGAGCGCGGATGGCCGTTTCTTACGCAATCGCGTTTCGGTGCGACGTCACCAGACTTTTGAAATGGAGGATCCCCGGAACGTTTTCTACATGGACATCTCGCCACAGCAGATCGTTTCTGTTTCAACGGCGCTGATTCCATTCCTTGAGCATGACGATGCGAATCGCGCTTTGATGGGCTCCAACATGCAGCGCCAGGCTGTGCCTCTCATCGTGCCGCAAGCCCCTATCGTGGGTACGGGCATGGAGGGACCGGCGGCGATGGATTCAGGCCATGTTTTGGTGGCCAAAAACAGCGGTCGCGTCCTTAGTGTCAGCTCAACAGCGATTATCATCGAAGAAGAGGACGGTTTCCAGCGCTCCTATGAAATGCGGAAGTATGATCGCTCCAACCAGTCCACTTGCATCAATCACCGCCCGGTGATTAACAAAGGGCAGTTTGTGGAGGCCGGGGACATGTTGGCCGATTCCAGTTCGACCGACGGCGGTGAACTCGCCCTGGGGCGTAACGTCTTGGTTGCTTTCCTTTCTTGGGAGGGCGGCAACTATGAAGACGCCATTCTCATTTCCGAGCGTCTGGTGCGCGATGACGTCTTTAGTTCGATCCATATTGAAAAATACGAAGCCGAGGCGCGAGACACCAAGTTGGGTCCCGAGGAGATCACGCGTGATATTCCCAACGTAGGCGAAGAGGCCCTCAAGAACTTGGATGAGCGCGGCGTCATTCGCATTGGCGCCGAGGTTAAACCTGGCGACATCCTGGTCGGCAAGATCACGCCCAAGGGCGAGACGGAATTGACGCCGGAAGAGAAGCTATTGCGCGCCATCTTTGGTGAAAAAGCCCGTGAAGTGAGAGATTCCTCTCTGCGATTGCCGCATGGCGAGCGTGGCAAAGTGGTCGATATCCGTGAATTCACGCGAGACAACCATCGCGATCTACCGGCCGGCGTCGAGGCCATGGTGCGGGTGAGCGTTGCTCAGCGACGAAAGCTCACGGCCGGAGACAAAATGGCTGGTCGGCATGGGAACAAAGGTGTTGTTTCACGCATTGTGGCCGAGGCGGACATGCCGTTCCTGGAAGATGGTACGCCTGTGGATATCATCCTCAACCCTCTGGGCGTGCCTGCTCGTATGAACATCGGCCAGATTCTGGAGACCCACCTGGGGTGGGCGGCCGACCGCCTGGGCTTCCAGGTGAAGACACCGGTTTTTGATGGCGCTTCAGAGCGTGATATCGAAGCCGAATTGGCGCGTGCCTGGCTGATCGACAAGGCGTGGGATGAGATTACAGCCGACGCCTGGACGTGGATCGCCGAAAATGGCGGCGCTGAAGCGTTCCCGGATCTTGAAGATGATAACGAGGCGCGTTTGTTCTACCTGGAGGAGCTGCTTGCTGATGCCGATATCGACGGCGAACGCATGTATTTCGATCGGGTTTATGCACGTCGTCAGGTGTTGGCGCACTGGCTCGAAGCACGCGGCTATGATGCTGAACTGCTGATGATCTACGAAGACGACACGCGTCCGCTCGAAGAATGGGAAGTCTCCAACGATGCGGTTGTTACAGCCTGTTTGCGCGAATGGATGAAGTCCTTCGATACTGATCCTGGCGAATTGAGCGGTGATGATTTGGCGCAGGCGGCGGCGACGCTTTCGAAAGCAGTCGGTTGGCCAGCGCCCGTTACCGGTAAAATGAAATTGTTCGATGGCAAGACTGGCGAGCCCTACGAGCAACCCGTCACCGTCGGCATTATCAACATGCTGAAACTGCATCATCTTGTCGAAGACAAGGTGCATGCCCGTTCCACCGGCCCCTACAGCCTGGTGACCCAGCAGCCTCTGGGCGGTAAAGCTCAATTCGGTGGTCAGCGCTTTGGTGAAATGGAAGTGTGGGCGCTTGAGGCCTACGGCGTAGCTCACACGCTGCAGGAGGTGTTGACCGTTAAGTCGGACGATGTGACTGGACGCGTCAGAACCTACGAGGCCATCGTCAAAGGCGAACCGATCCAATCTCCCGGCGTGCCGGAGTCGTTCCGGGTGCTGGTCAAAGAATTACAGTCTCTGGGGCTCTCTGTCGAAGTGTACAATGAAAACGAGGAGAGCATTCAGTTCACAAAAGAAGACACCAGCGATCAGTTGCCCAACCTGGGCTTTAGTCTGACATCCGCTGGCCCCGCGGCCGGTCGAGAATAAAGCAGCAGGCTCAGTATAAACGTTTCGCCCGGTGATATTCAATCTCCGACTCCCGACAAGTAGCGCTTGGAGGTTCCAACTTGAAAGTCAACAATTTTGATGCCATTCGTATTAGCCTCGCTTCTCCAGAAAAGATTCTGGACTGGTCTCACGGCGAGGTGCTTAAGCCAGAGACAATCAACTATCGTACGTTAAGACCTGAAAGAGATGGCCTGTTCTGCGAACGTATTTTCGGACCGACGCGAGATTGGGAATGCTACTGCGGCAAATACAAGCGCGTCCGCCACAAGGGCATCGTGTGTGACAAGTGCGGCGTCGAAGTGGCGCCGTCGCGCGTGCGGCGCGAGCGCATGGGGCACATCCAGCTTGCGACCCCCGTTACGCACATCTGGTACGTCAAGGGCGTGCCCAGTCGCTTGGGGCTTTTGCTCAACATCTCGCCGCGTAATCTGGAGCGGGTGCTTTACTTCGCGCAGTACATCATCACCAAAGTGGATGAAGATCAGCGCGGGCGTGCTTTGCAGCGCCTCGAACGGGAAATGCACTCCCGCTTCGCCCGCATAGAAGCCGACGCCAGCGGCCAGATCCAGGCCATCGAAAGCGCGCGGGACATCGCCATCGAAGCGGTCGACGCTGAGGAGATCGCGGCCATCGAAGCCGCCGAGCAGACGCTGGAAGCCAGCGCGGCCGAGGTCACCACCAAGGTCGGGCTAGAACTACAGGCCTTCATCGAAGAGAATCTGGGCAAGAAGCTCGGCGAACCGGTGATGCTGTCCTGGTCGGATGAACCGTTGATCGAAGCGGGTGAGATCATCGAGCGCGGACATCAGGACACCCTGAATCAAGCGCTACAGGAGCGGTTGAGCGATCTGGAAAATGAGCGGAATCTGGCTATCGAATCTGCGCGCACCCTGGCTGCGAGCAAGCGGGATAACCACCGCCGCGAGGCCGAGGAAGTGTTACAGCGCATCTACGACGCCATCGCCGCGGAAGAAGATGTCGCTCGCCAGCAGATCGATGCTCAGATCAAGGAATTGAAGAGCCTGCAAGAGGGAGATTTGTTGACTGAAACCCAGTATCGCGATCTGGAAGACCGCTGGGGCAATATCTTCCGGGCCGGGATGGGCGCGGAAGCAGCTTACGAGTTAATCAAAAAGCTGGATCTGGATAAAATGGCCGTCGAACTGCGGCAGAGCATCCGTACGACCCGCTCCAAACAGCGCCGGCGCAAAGACGCCAAGCGTTTGCGGGTGGTCGAATCCTTTCGCAAGAGCGGCAACAAGCCCGAGTGGATGATCCTCACTGTTTTGCCGGTGATTCCCCCGGATTTGCGACCCATGGTGCAATTGGATGGCGGCCGTTTCGCCACCAGCGATCTCAACGACCTCTACCGCCGCGTGATCAATCGCAACAACCGCCTGCGCCGCTTGCTGGAGTTGGGCGCGCCCGATGTGATTGTGCGCAACGAGAAACGTATGCTACAAGAGGCTGTCGATAGCCTCATTGACAACGGCCGGCGCGGCCGCGCGGTCAGTCGCAGCGGCAAGCGCAAACTCAAATCGCTCAGCGATTTGCTCAAAGGCAAGCAAGGGCGTTTCCGCCGTAACCTTTTGGGCAAGCGCGTGGACTATTCCGGCCGGTCGGTGATCGTCGTCGGCCCGAAACTTCAACTCCACCAGTGCGGCCTACCCAAAAAGATGGCGTTGGAGCTCTTCAAGCCTTTTGTCATGCGCATGTTGGTCGAACACAACTTCGCCCACAACATCAAAAGCGCGAAGCGCTTGGTCGATCGCATGGACCCGGCCGTTTGGGATGTGCTCGAAGAGATTATCAAAACCCGACCTGTGTTGCTCAACCGGGCGCCGACTCTCCACCGTCTGGGCATCCAGGCATTTGAGGTCATGCTCGTCGAGGGCAGCGCCATCCAGCTTCACCCCCTGGTCTGCGCCGCCTTCAACGCGGACTTCGATGGCGACCAGATGGCGGTGCATGTGCCCCTGTCTGATCAGGCTGTGGCCGAAGCGCGTGAATACATGCTTTCCACCAAAAACTTGCTCAAACCTGCATCTGGAGACCCCATCGTCGGGCCTTCCAAGGACATGGTGCTGGGTTGCTACTACTTGACCGTGGAGGGTGAGCATGAGGCGGGAGTAGACAAGATTTTCGATGATTACGAAGAAGTTCTACTAGCCTACGAACTGGGACACGTGGGTTTGCGCACTCCCATCACGTTTTACTACGAGAGTTGGTTGAACAACGTCCCTATGACTTCGCTGGGATTGCCCGAACGGGTGGAGATCGCCCTGGCGGAGGCTGGCGTGGAGAGCGCCGGCGGCATCGTCGCCATTTTGCAGCAGCGAGGTCGCAAGGGTTTGATCGATTTGCCGGGCATTGGTCCTGCGGCGTATCGTGACATCCTCGAGTCCTTCCATGAGCGTTCCATCGTGCCCAATGATGAGACGCCGAGCGGTGCGATTGCCACCACGGTTGGTCGCGTCATTTTCAATTACCACATGCCGCCTGAATTGCGCTTCATCAATGAGGCTCTGGATAAAGGCGGGCTCAATGATTTAGTGGCAGCGTGTTACAAGCGACTTGGCCCTGAGTCGACGGTCACGGTCGTTGACACGATCAAGGATATCGGCTTTCGTTACGCCACCATTTCAGGTTCGACTATCGCCATCAGCGACATTCACGTCCCTGAGGCCAAAAACGAGATTATTGGGAGCACCACGGCCGAGGTGGAAGAGGCCGAGCGGCAGTATCGGCGCGGCCTGATCACCGAGGACGAGAAGTACAACAAAGTGGTCGAGTTATGGACCCACGCCACAGATGATCTCACCCGAGAAGTGCAGCGGCTGCTCGACCCACGCGAAGGGTTGGGCGCAATGTCCCGGTCGGGTGCGACAAAAGGTGGGGTGCAGCCCATTCGCCAGCTTGCCGGTATGCGTGGGCTCATGGCCGATCCTTCGGGTCGTATTATCGCTCTGCCCATTCGCTCCAACTTCCGTGAAGGTTTGACCGCACTCGAGTACTTCCTGAGCACCCATGGCGCCCGCAAGGGTTTGGCCGATACAGCCTTGCGCACGGCGGATGCGGGTTATCTGACCCGGCGTCTGGTGGATGTGGCGCAGGACGTGATCATTATGGAGGAGGACTGCGGAACCGCGGCGGGCATTTGGCTGTTGAAATCGGATGCGGAAGAAATGGGCATTCGTTTCGGTGAACGGATGTTGGGCCGAGTGGTTCTGACCGATATCGTTGATCCCGATTCTGGCTCCATTCTTGCACCGACGGATACGTTGCTAAGTGAAGATGATGTGAACGAAATCGTGAATGCAGGCGTCGAGAAGGTTTACGTGCGCTCGCCGCTGTCCTGTGATGCGCGTCATGGCATTTGTCAAAAGTGTTACGGACGCGACCTGGGGCGCGGCGGCATGGTCGAGCTTGGCGAGGCGGTCGGGATCATCGCCGCCCAGTCTATCGGTGAGCCCGGCACGCAGTTGACGTTGCGTACTTTCCACACCGGCGGCGTCGCGGCTGGCGATGATATCACCCAGGGTCTGCCCCGCGTCGAAGAGCTATTCGAGGCCCGGAATCCCAAAGGTGAGGCGGTCATCAGTGAAATCGACGGCGTGTTCGACGTATACTGGGAGGGTGAAGTGCGCACGGTTTCAGTGACCGACACGCGCCTGCTCAGGCGAGAAATCGAAGTTCCTGCAGGCTACGAGATCTTGATCGCTGACGGCGACAGGGTGCAGGCGGATACGGTCGTGGCCCGAGACGCCGAGGAGAACGAGATCGTTGCTGGCATGGACGGTGAGATCTTCTCCGAAGGCAATGTGCTGTTTGTGCGTCGCGAGGAGACCGAGACCTGGACCAGCCCTATTTCGCCGACCGCCCGTTTGCGCGTGGAAAAGGGCGATCATGTGCAGGCCGGAGAGCAACTCACCGAAGGGTCCAAGAATCCGAAGGAAGTGCTGCGCATTCAGGGTCGAGAGGCCTGTCAACTCTATCTGCTGAACGAAGTTCAGAAAGTGTATCGTTCTCAGGGCGTGGGCATTCACGATAAGCATATCGAGATCATCCTACGTCAGATGCTGCGCCGCGTCACGATCCTGGAGTCGGGCGACACCGACTTGCTGCCTGGTGAATTGGCGGATCAGAACAATCTGCGAGAGGAAAACGAAAGAATTTTGGCCGAGGGAGGTCAACCGGCTAAATTCGAGTACACGCTGATGGGCGTGACCAAAGCGTCGTTGAATACGGATAGTTTCCTGGCCGCGGCTTCCTTCCAGGAGACGACACGCGTACTGACTGATGCGGCCGTGCGCGGCGCCACAGATGATCTGCGCGGTCTCAAGGAGAATGTCATCATTGGTAAACTGATTCCCGTCGGCACCGGTTTCCGGGCGCGGATGCAGGCCGCCGCACAGCGCGCCGCCGTGCAGGAGGTCTCTGCTCGAGAAGCGGAAGAGGTTATCGAGGGTCTCGATACCGTGTTGGACGCTTCGTTCGACACGGAAGCCATCGCCGAAATGGGCTTGCCGCTGGGAATGGGCATGCCTGAAGCCGACCTGGATGCTTTGCTCGGCGATGACTTGGGTCTGGAGAGCGATGACCAGGCCGAAGTCAGCGTTTCTGCGGAGGAGAACGATTCGTAAACAGCCCTCTGCTGGGCGTTATTACTGTATTTTGGTTGATGCTCAGATTTGACGCTGCCGAACGTGTATGATAAAGTATGGAGTCGCAAGTCGGGCCATTTGCGCCCGGCTTGCTCATGCTTTTTAGGATCGGAACCGGTAGACCCGTAAACCGGGGAGCCGGGACGCAAGTTGGCGATTATCTCAATCGCCCTGGTCTACCGATCTACCTGTTTCCCACTTGTCAGGAGAACGATTTTGCCCACCATTAATCAGCTTGTCCGTAAAGGCCGCAAACCCATACCCAAGAAAGAGAAAGCGCCCGCCTTGCGCTTCAATTACAATGCGCTGACCGGCAAGACCAAACGGACCAAGAAAGGAAACCCCTTTCGTCGTGGCGTTTGCACACAAGTGCGCACCACCACCCCAAAGAAACCCAACTCGGCGCTGCGGAAAATCGCTCGCGTTCGTTTGACCAATGGCATCGAAGTCACCGCCTACATTCCTGGCGTTGGCCACAGCTTGCAGGAGCACTCGGTCGTGCTTGTGCGCGGCGGCCGCGTCAAGGATCTGCCCGGTGTGCGCTACCACATTGTCCGTGGCGCTTTGGATTCCACGGGCGTGCAGGATCGCAAACGTAGCCGCAGCAAGTACGGAGCCAAGCGCGGTTAGCGCACCGCTACGATCTAATCACTAGTTATTTACGCCGGAACAGAAAAACCGGCTTTCAGCGTCACTTTCTGCAGCGAGATGCTGGTGGAAGGGCACCACTGGGTAAAGGCGTGATGTTGGCGACATTTTCGTCGCCGGGCTCACGTCGCCGAATGTGCCTTTCGACCCGCATCTTGCCGTGTCTGGGGCCAAGGGCCTCGGACGTGATGATATCTGATCTCAGCTTGACGCACCATCTTCCCTTTTTGTAAGGAGCAAAGCATGCCTCGTCGTTATCGACCACCCCGCCGGAGCGTTTCTCCAGATCCCAAGTATCAAAACGAAACCATCGCGCGTTTCGTGAACCGCCTGATGAAAGACGGCAAGAAGAGCACTGCCCAGCGCGTGCTTTATGACGCCTTTGATATTATCGAAGCGCGCACCAAACGCGATCCGGTCGAAGTATTCGAAGAGGCTCTGGCTAATGCCACGCCTCAGATCGAAGTCAAGCCCCGGCGCGTTGGCGGCGCCACCTATCAGGTGCCTGTCGAAGTGCGCCCCAACCGACGCTCAGCGTTGGCGCAGCGCTGGTTGATTCTCAACGCCCGAAAACGCAGCGGTAAATCGATGGCCGCCAAGCTGGCCGGCGAACTGATGGACGCCGCCAACAACCAGGGAGCCACCATCCGCAAACGGGATGAAACCCACAAGATGGCGGAGGCCAATCGCGCGTTTGCCCATTACAGGTGGTAGAGCGCCGGCTTGGAGATTGACCCGGCTTCGATCTTCATCCGACCTCTCACTACATTGCCCAACCTTATGACCGTCAACACCGACCTCGCCAAAATCCGCAACATCGGCATCATCGCCCATATCGATGCCGGCAAAACCACAACCACCGAACGCGTGCTCTATTATTCAGGACGCACGTATCGCATTGGCAATGTCGATGATGGCACCACCGTCACGGACTTCATGGCCCAGGAACGTGAGCGCGGCATTACGATTCAGTCAGCTGCGATCACCTGCAAGTGGCAAGGGCATCAGATCAATATCATCGACACGCCCGGCCATATCGATTTCACGGCTGAAGTGCAGCGCAGCTTGCGCGTGTTAGACGGCGGCGTGGTGGTTTTCGATGCGGTGGCGGGCGTCGAGCCGCAATCTGAAACGGTGTGGCGTCAGGCGGACCGCTATGGCGTGCCCCGCGTCTGTTTCGTGAACAAGATGGATCGGGTTGGCGCAGACTTTGATCGCACGATCGACATGATCCGCGAGCGTTTGGGTGCTCATCCCATTGCCGTGCAGTTGCCCATCGGCAGCGAACGCGAGTTTCAGGGCGCTGTCGATCTCATTGAGATGCGCGCCTGGATCTACACCGATGAGTTGGGCGCTCTGCCCGAAGAGATCGCTATTCCAGAGGATCTGGTCGAAGAGGCTGAAGCGGCCCGCGAGCTCTTGGTGGAAGCGGTGGCCGAAACGGATGACGAACTCACGCTTCAATATCTGGAAGGCGAAGCGATCTCGGAGGCCGAGTTGGTTGCCGGGCTGCGCCAGGCGACGATTCAGGGCAATTTGGTGCCGGTGTTGTGCGGCTCTTCCCTGAAAAACAAAGGCGTCCAGCCTCTGCTTGATGCCGTCATCGCCTATTTGCCCTCGCCCTTGGAGCGCCCGCCGATCAGTGGCTTGGATCCCAAGACCGGCGAGACGGTCACCCGCTACACCGATTTCAATGAACCGACCACCGCGCTGGTTTTCAAGATTATCACCGATCCCTATGTGGGGCGGCTCGCTTATGTGCGCGTTTACTCCGGCGTCCTGCAGAGCGGCAAAGCTATGCTCAATGTCACTCGCAATCGCAAAGAGCGCATCGGTCGTTTGATGCGCATCTATGCGGAGAAGCGAGAGGAAATCAAAGAGATTGGCGCCGGAGATATCGCCGCTATTATTGGTCTCAAGCACTCCTTCACCGGCGAAACGTTGACGAATCCGGGCGCCGCAATCCTGCTTGAAGCCATCAGCTTCCCGGAGCCGGTCATCAGTGTCGCCATCGAGCCTCGCACCAAAGCCGACCAGGACAAACTCGCCGATGCACTGAATCGTCTCTCCGATGAAGATCCGACCTTCCAGGTGCGGGTGGACGAGAACACCGGCCAGACTTTGATTTCGGGCATGGGCGAATTGCACCTCGAAGTGCTGATCGACCGCATGGTGCGAGAATTCCGAGTGAGCGCCAATGTCGGGAAACCGCAGGTGGCTTACCGCGAGACCATCACGCAAGCGGCGGATGCAGAAGGACGGTTCGTGCGCCAGACAGGCGGCCGGGGTCAGTTCGGCCACGTCAAGGTGCGTTTCGAGCCGCTCGAAACAGGCAGTGGCTTTGTATTTGAAAACGCCATCGTCGGCGGCGCTGTGCCGCGGGAATTCATCAAGCCTGTTCAGGACGGCATCCGCGAAGCGCTGGAAGGCGGTTCGGTGGGTGGTTACCCCATCGTTGACATCAAAGCCACCCTTTATGATGGCTCCTACCACGAAGTGGACTCTTCAGAGATGGCTTTCCGCATCGCTGGCTCTCTGGCTGTGCGTGAAGGCATCCCCCGCGCCAAGCCGATTTTGCTTGAGCCGGTTATGAGCGTGGAGGTGGTTGCACCCGAGGAATACCTTGGCGACATCATCGGTGATCTGAACAGCCGGCGAGGACAGATCGAAGGCTTGGAAGTGCACTCGAAGGGTATGCAGGCCGTGCATGCGGCGGCGCCACTGGCCGAGATGTTCGGTTACGCTACGCGTCTCCGTTCCGTCACCCAGGGGCGCGGCACCTTTACGATGGAGTTTAGTCGTTACGATCCCGTTCCCGAGAGCGTGGCCCGGGCCCTTCTGCGAGGCGTTTACACATAGCTCGATCATCTTTGAACGCTAATTTGGCAATATCTCCTCAGTCTGCTATAATAACAAGGTTGTGAGACGAGCATAATACAGAAGCTCTGATCACCCGGCGCCAGGCAAAAGCCCGGACAACCGAATTAGTTGAGTACGTAGCTAAATACCGAGGAGCGCGGAGCTAAACCGCTGACGGAATGGCTCTGGGTTCCTCTTCTATGCCCTTCTGAGGGCGCTTATTCACATCTTAACCCCTATCCAGCGAACATTGGTTGGCGATTTGAACGGCCAGCTCAGTTTCAAGGAGTAAGCAAGTCGATGGCAAAGCAACATTACGAACGAACGAAGCCCCACGTCAACGTGGGAACAATTGGCCACATTGACCACGGCAAGACCACGCTGACGGCCGCGATCACGAAAGTGTTGGCGCTGAAAGGTTTGGCCG
>DUEF01000123.1 GCA_011176555.1 Caldilineae bacterium | reverse complement strand
TGGAGAAGCTGAACCCCTCCGTCATTTTGTTGCTTCACCCGCAGGTGGATGACATCGCCAAATTGCGCCAGTGGTGCCCCAACGCCACCATCATTGGACGGATGTACCGGTCCGATAGCGAGTACAGCGGAGATATTATCGGCGATCCCACGGCGGCGGCTCACAAATATCACCAGTTGGTTTTGGAAACGCCGTGGTGGAATCAGGTTGATTACGTTCAAACCAATAACGAGGTTTCGCAGAGCCCCCATTGGGTGGACGGTGAGCCGCCCACAGAGTTGGAGCGTTTGTCCATTTATTCGTTGGAGTGGATGAAACTGGCGGACCAAGCCGGTTACAAATGCGCTGTTCTCGCCTTTAGCGTGGGTAATCCCGACGTGAAGGATGTCGACGACATCGATGAGGCCATGTATGCCTGGAAACAGGTTTATCCCGCCATCGAATATGCCGAAGATCACGAACATGTCGTGTTGCTTCACCAGTACGGCGCCAGTTTGTACGACCGGGAGAACAGCCTCTGGCATCCTGCGGCGGAATGGTACATCAAACGCCTGGAAGAGCAAGTTTTGCCGCGCTTGCCCTACAAATCTGTGAAGTTCGTTGTCGGTGAATATGGTTGGGATTGGTTGATTTTTGGGGAGAAGGGTGGGTGGCTTCATGTGCTAGGCCCACCGACGGCGCAGCAAGCGGTCGACCAGCTTGCCGCGATGAGTCAAGAGACGCAACGCTGGCGTTCACGCATTTTTGGCTATTCCATCTTTTGCGTGGGCCCGGGCGGTGGTTGGGAACTGTATGACATTGGTCGAGATGCACGCGGCGGCCGGCCTTTGTGGCTACTCGCCGACTGGTACGAAAGCCTGGAACCGGAACCTCCGGAACCCCCGCAACCCCCTAATGGAGGCGATATGATCCCCGAAGTTTATGATCTTCAAGGCGTTAAGCAGGACTGGGACTGGCTGGTGGCTCGCTATGGGCCGTTGGAATACGTTCCGGCGCCTGTTGTCGATGGTGAGAAGTATTTTCGGCTTACACGAGTACAAGCGCAAATTGGCCCGGCGAATCTAAAAGTGCGCACGCTTGAGGAGGATGGATCTCCATCGCAGCGAAATGTTACACTGCATTGGGATGGAGCCGATTACCATGACAGCGGCTGCGCCACCATGTATAGCAGTAACTTTATTGCGCAAATGACGGATTCACAGGGCTATACAGGATTCGGCATGGGGCCAGGCGCGTACTACTGGCCAGGGGATCCGCCGACCCAAATTGGCCCCCACGCCTCGTGGGTGTGTTCTTCGTTGAAGAGTGACGTTCTCAACGGCATCGGTATGCTATCCGGCACCAACCACGAGGGCATCCTGGATCTGGTATTTCAGATCGTTGAGAAAAAACCTGATTACCAGACGCTTGAGGAAGCAATGAAGGGTGAGGCGGACAAGCGCCAGTGCATCAGCCTGAATCCGGGTGCGGCATTGCAAAAGCAGATTTATGCGGACGGTTTCGTCCCCGTAGAAAACGAGTTTGACATGACGTGGGATGATAAACGCTACATGGTGCAAAAAGCCGAGAATCTCTCCACTGGCGAAGCCAGGGTTTATCACTGCCCGTATGGCGTCTGGTTCCCGGTTGAGTACTATGTATACTAGCTTTTGTTGACGTTTCCCCTTTTTTGTCATTCCGCGGAGTGAGGTGACGAGGAATCACCAATTAGATCCTAAAACTCAGCAGAATGACATACACCCGCCGTACACCAAAAAGAGTTCCCTACCCTTGTGGGGAACTCTTTTTTCTTGTGTTTATCGAATTCGAATGTAAGCGGCGAACTATTCCATACCCAGGCTGCGCATCTTGCCATCGGTGGTGTTTCGCAGAAGCATGGCGATGGTCATGGGGCCGACGCCGCCCGGCACTGGCGTGATGTAGCCCGCAACCTCTTTGGCCTCCTCGAAGTCCACATCTCCAACCAGGCGATAACCCCGCTTGCGGGTGGGGTCGTCGATGGCGTTGATGCCGACGTCGATGATCGCCACGCCGGGTTTGAGCCAATCGCCCTTCACCATCTGTGCGCGGCCAACCGCGGCGATCAAAATATCCGCCTCTCGCACCACAGCGGGTAGGTCTTTGGTGCGTGAATGGCAGATGGTCAGGGTGGCGTTGCGGTGCAGAAGCATCATGGCGACCGGCAGGCCGACGATATTGCTGCGTCCAAGCACCACCGCGCGTTTGCCCTCAATCGGGATTTCCATACGGTCGAGCAACTCGATACAACCTCTTGGGGTGCAGGGCGTGAATAGCGGATCCCGGAATTTCATCGACAATCGACCGATGTTGAGGGGATGGAAGCCATCGACATCTTTGGCGAGGTCGATTTCCGCTAGAACAGCCTCCTCATCCAGATGATCCGGCAAGGGGAGTTGTACAAGAATACCGTCAACTTCCGGATCGGCATTGAGTCTCTGCACGACGGCAATCAGTTCTTCCTGACTGACGTCCTCTGGCAATTCATTGCTAAAAGATTTGATGCCCACTTCGGCGCAGGCGCGCTTTTTCATGCGCACATAGGTCGCCGAGTCCGCGCGGGAGCCAACGAGTACGGTTGCAAGTCCGGGAACTTGGCCATACTGTTCTTTCATTTTGGCTACGTCTTCCGAGATTTCACCTCGTATTGTGGCGGCAATAGCTTTGCCATCGATGATTTGAGCTGACACTTGTTCCTCCTTGGACACTGCGTCTGGGTTGGTTGAAAAGTGACTTTGAAACGTACCTTAACTATAGCATAAGTCGGATGCAGACGCAATTTTCATTGTAGAATATGTTACAAAAAGCGTGCGAGCGCATGACGAAAAGCGAGGGGACGCAAAAAATACCCTCTGGGCATAATTTGTCAGGGATTTTTCTCTGTGCTATGCTATTAGCGTAGCTCCCTTTTATATGCGTGATGTCTCTGAGACGTTTTGAGCCAACACCAGACCCAGGGGAGCCGGGTCATACTCTGGTGAACGCGATAGCCCTCGACTGGCAAGGCGGAATCCAGGTCTAGGCTCCCACCTGCTAACGCAGGTTCAAAACAACCCGGACACACGGTATGGAGGGGGGACTACGCGCGCTGGGGAGAATGAATTTGGGTGTAAAACAAACACTAAGCCTTGATTTGTGCGTGTTCTTGTGTTATCCTCAACACTTGACAGCGCCAGTTTTCGGGCGCTGAACCCTTTCCTGGATAAATCAGGAACGATTTTTACGATTTTTGGAGTAACCAGTCTATGGTTTTGCGTGAGCGAGTTTCAGAACACGCATATGTATTTCGGAGCGGCATGTACGCTCAGGTGAATGCAGGCTTGGTGTCGACAGAAGAGGGTTGTGTGCTAATCGACACCTTGCCCTTCCCGGAGGAAACCCAAGTTATCGCTGACTTTGTACGAGAGCGGTTACGCTCTGAAGTCCGGTACGTGATCCTCACCCATTTCCATGCCGATCACGTGTATGGCGCCTATTTGTTTCCTGAGGCCGAGGTCGTGGGGCATTTGCTCTCGCGGGAGCTGCTTATCAAACGGACGCGGCCGGCATTGATCCAGGCGCGCCAACGTAATCCCGGTTTAGCCCAGGTGCATCTCAGCCTTCCCACGTTGTT
>DUEF01000122.1 GCA_011176555.1 Caldilineae bacterium | reverse complement strand
GCGGCATCGCCGCCCTGGTGAACGAAGCGACCAGCTTCCGCTTCGACGGTTCCGACCTGATGCCCGGACAAGTGGGCGCAGGGTCGTTCTGGACCGGCATGACGGACTACGTCAGCGGCGTCAGCGATCTGGACACGGTCCTGGCCGAGATCGACGCTTCCTGGCCGTAGGCAACTAAACCAATCACAATAGACTGTCAGTCCACCCGGGCTGGCAGTCTTCTTCATAAGGAGTTGACTCATGGCACAGCTTGATTCGGGCGGAGAGCACAGCGCGAGTGCGGGTTCCCGGGCGCTTGCTTGGCTCGTGCGACTGTTCCTTGCCATCATCATCCCTCTGATAGCCTTTGTCGTCCTCTATTGGGGCTTCATCTTCTTGCGTGATAGCGATGCGCCCAAATGGGTGATCACCCTCGTCGCCATTGTCTGGGGTGTTGGCGGCTTTGCGGTTCTTTATTGGGTGTTCAATGGCATTGTCGAGAAGTTGCCAAAACCCTGGTCGGGACGGTTATTGCCCTTTGTATTTGTGGGGCCGGCAATGGCTATCCTTACCTGGTATTTGGCGTTGCCGGTTTACCGCACATTCTGGCTTAGTTTATTTGCCAGAGATGGCTATCCCCCTGGCTTTTCGCCATTTCTTCCGTGGACCTGGCCCGCAGGCATTCAGAGCAGTGAGTTCGTCGGCCTGAGCAATTACGTAACCACCTTTACGGAGCCCTTGTTCCAGATCGCCATCCGCAACAACATCATGTGGATCGTCTTCGGCAGCACGTTGTCGGTCGTTTTCGGTCTGTTGGTGGCGGTGCTGGCTGATCGCAGTAAGTTCGAGCGGGTTTCCAAGTCGTTGATTTTCTTGCCGATGGCCATTTCGTTTGTCGGCGCTGGCGTCATCTGGCGCTTCATGTATGTCGTGCGGCCCGAGGGCACGCCGCAGATCGGTTTGATGAATGCTGTCACCGTGGCGCTGGGCGGCACGCCTCATCCCTGGGACAAATGGGTCGAAATCGCTCCCTGGAACAATCTGTTCTTGATCATCATTGTCGTCTGGTTACAGGCGGGTTTCGCCATGGTTTTGTTTTCCGCTGCATTGAAAGGCATTTCAGAAGAGTTATTGGAGGCGGGTCGAATCGATGGCGCAACCGAGGTGCAGATTTTCTTCAAGATCATGATCCCCACTATCATGGGGACGATTATCACGGTGTGGACGACCATCGTCATCTTTACGTTGAAGATATTCGATGTCGTTTGGGTGATGACGGGCGGGCAGTTTGGGACCCACGTCATCGCCACGTTGTTCTATCGACAGTCATTCACGGCCCGGAATGCAGGCGTTGGCTCCGCCATTGCTATCGTTCTACTCGCCGCCGTCATCCCGGTGTTGATCTACAACTTGCGGCAATTCAGAGAACAGGAGTCATTTTAAGATGAAAAAGCAAAAATGGTTCGGCAGTTTGCTGGTCAATGGCGCTCTGGTTTTCCTTGTTCTCGTTTGGAGCATCCCCACGATGGGATTGTTCGTTTCCTCCTTCCGCGATCGCTTTGACATTCAAACTTCGGGTTGGTGGTCGGTCTTTCCCCACCGAGAATGGCAGCAGGTGGCTGTGCTGGATCCCAAGGAGCTTGGGTTAGACCCGAACACTGTGATGCAAGTGGAAGGCGTCGAAGGCGACTTCAAACAGTTGCGAGAAGGCGTCGAGGCCGGGAATAAGCGCGTGCAATGGATCGGAAACA
This sequence comes from Caldilineae bacterium, assembly GCA_011176555.1. Classification (GTDB taxonomy): domain Bacteria; phylum Chloroflexota; class Anaerolineae; order J102; family J102; genus DUEF01. Next base: position 5,080 of record DUEF01000122.1, on the reverse strand, counting down.
AGCGCCTGGGCCGCATCGAGGTTCAGGAACAAGTCTGGACGGTCAACTGGAATTTCACACTGGATAACTACAAACAGGTTCTGCTCGGGCGAGACACCGAGATCACGAAGGATGATGGCTCGGTCGAGGTCATTCCCGGTCAGGATATGACGCAGGCCTTCCTCAACAGTTTGGCCGTGTCAATTCCCTCCACCATCATCCCGATCCTGATCGCGGCCTTTGCCGCTTATGCCTTTGCCTGGATGACCTTTCCGGCGCGGCGGCTGATGTTTATCATCGTGGTCGGCCTGTTGGTCGTGCCCTTGCAGATCGCGCTGGTCCCCATCTTGAGCGATTACAGCAAAATCGGTCTGAACGGCACGTTTCTGGCGATCTGGCTGGCGCACACAGGTTTTGGCCTGGCTCTGGCCACTTATCTGCTCTACAACTACATCAGCACCCTGCCGCGGGAGATGCTGGAGTCCGCCTTCATCGACGGAGCTTCTCACTTCACGCTGTTTACGCGCATGGTGCTGCCGTTGTCGGTTCCCGCCCTGGCCTCTTTCGCCATTTTTCAGTTCCTTTGGGTCTGGAACGATTACCTGGTGGCGCTGGTGTTTTTGGGCGCCGATCCCAACAACAAGGTCGTCACCCAGCGCCTGGCCGATATGACCGGCACGTTCGGCAACGCCTGGCATATTCTCACTGCCGGCGCTTTCGTCACCATGATCCTGCCCCTGGCGGTTTTCATCGGCCTGCAGCGCTACTTTGTGCGCGGTTTGATGGCCGGTTCGGTCAAGGGATAGATGGTTGTTGGCTCTGGACGCTCTCTATAACGCGGGATACAAGAGAATCATCCGCAGATTACATTGCTTGAAAAGCGTCATCCTTCATCTGTGTAATCTGCGGATAACTTTGCTCATGTGGTGAGCGAAGCTCACACTACGCCTGAGCACATCGCCGGCATCGTTTTTTGGGGCAAATGCACGGCATGGTTTGTGTGAGAGGTGCGACGCACTTGGCCAAGTGCGTCGCACCTGAAAAAACCCTTGACAAGAACCGCTACTCCTGCTAGAATGGAATTACTTTCATGGAAGCACTTCCATAGAGTCATGTTCTGGCTGCGAGTAGGTGTTCATGTCTCCCACGATTTACGATGTGGCGGAACGGGCCGATGTCGGCATCGCCACAGTCTCACGAGTGCTAAACGATAGCCCCAGGGTGCGGGAAACAACGCGGGCGCGGGTTCTGGCCGCTATCGAAGAGTTGGGCTACCGGCCCAGTGCATCGGCGCGGCGGACTTCACTGCGCAAAACCCTGGCAATCGGCGTCATTGCCCCCTTTTTCACCCGCCCATCCTTTGTCGAGCGGCTTCGGGGGATAGAAGCCGCGGTTGCCGAGCGGGAATTCGATTTAATCGTTCACAATGTGGAATCGCCTGAGAAGCGGGACGCGTGTTTTCGCAAAGCGCCCCGCCGCCAACGGGTGGATGGTTTGATCATCATGTCCTTATCGCCAACTGATGAGGACGTTCGTTATTTTCAGGAGCTTTCGATTCCGGTGGTGCTGGTGGATGCCAGACATCCTGCCCTCAATCGGGTTGTGGTCGATGACGTCACCGGAGGTGAATTGGCGACTCAGCATCTCATCAAGCTGGGTCACGAGCGGATTGCTTTCGTCGGTGATCATCTGGAAAACCCTTTTGGCTTTATCTCCAGTCGCGATCGTTTCAATGGCTATCGCACTGCTTTAATCAAAGCCGGACTTGATCTCCGGCCCGATTATCATTGCCAGGGCGAGCACAGCCATTTTCAGGCGCAGGTTTTCACAGAAGAATTACTGGATCTTCCCGAGCCGCCCACGGCCATCTTCGCCTCCAGCGACACGCAAGCACTGGGTTGCCTGGAGGCCATTCGCAAGCGCGGTTTGCATTCACCTGAGGATATCTCCGTCGTGGGATACGATGACATCGAAGTGGCGGCCTATTTGGGGCTTAGCACGATACATCAGCCTTTGTACGAAGCGGGTTTGCGTAGCGTTTAGCTTCTGTTGGACACCCTGGAGCGTCCAAACCGTACGCCGGTGGCTGTGCTGTTGCCGGTCAGCCTGATGATCCGAAATACAAGCGGGCCACCCAAAAGGGCGCCTCGATAATCCTGGCTTTGATTCACTATCGAGGAGGTGTTGCTTTTCCCTGAAATGAACCGTGGGAATCCACGATATTCACAAACAGAATTGGTTACCCCAGGAACGGGATTTGATAAGGCAACGAAGTTGTTTCCTTCCCGTTCTTCCAAACTGACGATGAGGTTTCGTGTTTTATCATCATCAGTCCTTCATCCCTCTCTCACTTGGAGGAGAAAAAATGAAACGCTTGTTTATTGTTATTTCAGTGTTCGTTGTGCTCGGTTTATTGTTGGCTGCCTGCGCTCCCGCGGCTACGCCTGCACCCGAACAGCCGAAGGCTGAACAACCAAAAGCCGAAGAACCCAAGGCAGAGGAACCGAAAGCCGAAGAGCCAATGGCCGAACCGACCACGGTGACGGTCTGGTTCCATTCGGGCAAGGGCGAGGAGCGGGAAGTGCTCGACGCCCAGGTGGAGGCCTTCAACGCGGCCAACGCCGACATCCAGATCGACGCCGTGCGCCTGCCTGAGGGCAGCTACAACGATCAGGTCAACGCGGCGGCGCTGGCGGGTGATTTGCCCTGTCTGTTGGACTTCGACGGCCCCTTCCTCTACAACTACGCCTGGTCGGGCTACCTGACGCCGATCGACGAGTACGTCTCGGACGATTTGAAGGCGGACTTCCTGCCCTCGATCATCGCCCAGGGCACGTATGGCGGCCGCTTGTACAGCCTGGGGACGTTTGATTCCGGGCTGGCGATCTGGGGCAACAAGGCCTATCTGGACAAGGCCGGAGTGCGTATCCCCACCAGCATCGATGACGCCTGGGACAAGGAAGAGTTCATGGATGCGTTGGCGAAATTGCAGGCGCTGGACGAGGTGGAATACGCCATCGACATGAAGATGAACTATGGTCAGGGCGAGTGGTACACCTACGGATTTGCGCCGATCATGCAGTCGTTTGGTGGGGACTTGATCGACCGTTCGGATTATCAGAGCGCTGACGGGGTGTTGAACGGACCGGAAGCGGTGGCGGGCATGGAGTTTTTCCAGAGCCTGTTCGAGGATGGCTACGCCAACGCCTCACCGGCCGGAGACGACGACTTCTACATCAAGAAGACTTCGGCCCTGGCCTGGGTGGGACACTGGATGTGGGGTCCTCACAGCGAGAATCTGGGCGACGACTTGGTGTTGATCCCGATGCCGAAGCTGGGCGACAAGGCCGTGACCGGCATGGGTTCGTGGAACTGGGGCCTGACCTCGACCTGCGAGAACCCGGATGCGGCCTGGGCCTTCCTGGAGTATCTGGTGTCGCCGGAAGAGATCCTGCACATGACGAACGCCAACGGAGCAGTGCCGGCTCGCAAGAGCGCCATCGCTCAATCCGACCTCTTCGGTGAGGGCGGCCCGTTGAACGTGTTCGTGCAACAGTTGGAGGGCGGGGTGGCCGTGCCGCGGCCGGTGACGCCCGCCTATCCTGTGATCACGGCGTCGTATGCGGCGGCGGTGCAGAACATCGTCACCGGTGCGGACGTGCAGTCTGAGTTGGACAAAGCTGTCGAAGAGATCGACCTCGACATCGAAGACAACCAGGGCTATCCGTTGCCCGAATAGGCGATTTACCCAAATCACAAGCTGGGGAGCGCTGAAGATGGCGTTCCCCAGCGTCTCTTTTTTGGTGCCAACCATGACGACAGTGACCTCTGCGGCGGGCGGGCGCAATGCACAACGGCGGAGTGAAGTCCTGATGGCCTGGCTTTTCTCTGTACCGGCGCTGCTGCTCCTGTTCATATTCCTGATCACGCCTTTCGTGATGGCCATCGTTCTGGCTTTCACCGACCAGCGCCTGGTTCCCAACCCGAATCTGCCCACGAGGTTTGTGGGCCTGCGCAATTTTGTACGCTTGGCCGGGGACGAGACCTTTCATCGCTCCGTTCTGAATAATTTTTATTTCGTCCTCGTCGTCGTCCCCATTCAAACTTCGTTTGCGCTTTTCCTGGCAGTGCTGGTCAATCAGAAGATCCGAGCCGCCAATTTTTTCAGAACCATTTACTTCAGCCCGGTCGTGATCACGATGGTGGTGGTTTCGGTCATCTGGTTCTTTCTCTACAATCCGGGTGAGGGGCTGATCAACAAATTCATCGAAGCGGCCTCTTTTGGCTTGATCGGGCCTCAAAACTGGCTCAATGATCCCAAACTGGCCTTCCCCGCCATCATGTTTTTATCCATCTGGCAGGGTGTGGGTTTTCAGATGGTGATCTACCTGGCTGGCCTGCAGGAGATCCCCAGTTCGCTGTACGAAGCGGCGGAGATGGATGGCGCCACTCGTTTGCAGCAGTTCTGGTACGTCACCCTGCCGCAGTTGCGTAACACCACCATCTTTGTCGTGCTGGCGACCACCATCCTGGCCTTCAAACTCTTCACCCAGGTCTGGGTCATGCAGGGGCCTTCCGGCCACCCTCTGGGCACCACCAGCACCACCATGGTCTATGCCGTCAATCGTGGTTTCAAGATGGGCAAGGTCGGCTACGCTTCCGCCATAGCTGTGATCTTTTTCGTCATCGTGCTGATCGTTTCTCTGGGCCAGCGCATATTCTTGAAAGAAGAAAGGGCGGTGGACTGAAATGACGACAAACGTGCAATCAACTTCGCCGCATGGAACGGGCTATCGCCTGCGCAAGGGTGTCCGCCTGGGGCTGAACTATCTGCTGCTGATTCTCCTGGCGATCTTTTTTTTGTTTCCCACCGTCTTTATGTTGGTCTCATCCATCAAATCCAACGAGACCCAGGTGCTGGTCGATATGACCAACCTGTACGCATTCGTACCCAGGGGCGAGATCAGCCTGCAAAACTACGCCGACGTGTTCGATGCCATGCCCTTCGGTCGTTTCATGTTCAACTCTATCTTCATTGTGGGTGCGATGGTGATCTTGGGACTTTTCGTCAATAGTCTGATTGCCTACGCTCTGGCTCGAT
>DUEF01000121.1 GCA_011176555.1 Caldilineae bacterium | reverse complement strand
TCGAAGCGCTGGGGGTCCTGGCCCAGATGCAGCATGGGGCCGGCGTTGGCGCCCTGGCTGTGCGCGGGTAAATCGTAATCCCAGGCCGCGGCGATGGGCCGGTAGCGCCCGGCCGGGATGTTTGGGATGGCGTACCAACCGTCCTCGTCCGTGCGGGCGCTGAACGTTTCGCCGGTCGCCGTGCTGACCAAGACCAGCGCCTCTGGAACCGGCCGCCCCTCTCTATCTTGCACCCAACCACTGAGGCTGCCCTCACCCACTGCCTGTGGCGCGCCGACCTGATCCCACCACCAGCGTCGCACTCGGTATTCGGCGATGTTGTACGCGGCGTTGGTGTTCGGGTGCAGCGGCATCCAGAGAGGAGCCAGGAGCACAGTCAGGATAAAGATGGTGAGGAGGGCGAGCAGAGCTTTCCGGGTGTTCGGCATGGTTGGTCGCAGAGAGACAGTTCGAAACAGCCGTTATCGTCAGTGTAGCGATGATGGTGATCAGGCGCAAATGATCGGGAGCGTTATTTCGCGCCAGTTCACAATGGCGATTACCGGCATTGTAGTGCTAAAATTGACATACAACTCCCCGAATTAAGGACAAAGCTATGCTTCCGAACGACAGCATCAAACCCAAGTACGACTCCGCCTGCTTTTCCCACCTCCCCGGCCTGGTCAAAGACGCCCTGCGCGGTGAAGCGACCTCGCCCCTGACCCCCGCTCTTTTTTCTGAACCCCAACAGAAATTCGATAAAGTGGTATTTTTTCTAATCGATGCTTTTGGTTGGCGCTTTTTCGAGAAATACGGCGACCGTTACCCCTTCCTGCAGCATTTCATCAAGCATGGAAAGGTCTCCAAGCTCACATCTCAATTTCCCTCCACCACATCGGCTCATGTCACGACCTTGTTCACCAACCAGGTTGTCGGTCAGCATGGCGTTTTCGAGTGGCAGTACTACGAACCAAAACTCGACGCCATGATCGTGCCGTTGCTGTACTCTTTTTCTGGCGAGGAGCAGCCCGAATTGCTAAGCGGGGTGGATATCGATCCGCGCGAAATCCTTCCCAACAGCACCTTTTTCGAGACGCTGCAAGCGCAAGGCGTGACGCCATGGATATTTCAGGATAACACTTATCTGCGTTCGACCTATTCGGCCACGATGACGCGCGGGGCCAGGGCCTCGGGCTACAAGACGCTGGCCGAGGTGTTGGTCAATGTACGCCTGCGCCTGAAAAAGACGCCCGCTCCGGCGGCGCTCTTCCTCTACATCGACACCCTGGATGCAACACTGCATCGCTACGGCCCTGGGGCTCCTCAAGTCGAGGCCGAGATCGACGCTATCTTCACGATTATGGACAGGGCGTTTTTGCAGCAAGTCGACGGTGCATTCGAGAATACATTGTTCCTGCTCACCGCCGACCACGGCCAGATGTGGGTCGATCCCAAGAAGACGTTGTATCTTAACCAGACGCCACAATTTCCGCAGATTCGTAGGCTGCTCAGAGAAAACCGGCGAGGCGAGGTGCTGGCCCCGGGCGGTTCGCCGCGAGATATGTTCTTATACGTGAAAGAGCCGTTGCTTGGCGAAGCCAAAGCCCTGGTCGCCGCCGCCGTGCAGGGCCGGGCGGACGTGTACAGCATCGATGAATTGATCGCCGAGGGTTTGTTTGGTCCCGAACCGCCTTCTCCCACTTTTCTCTCTCGCGTCGGCAATTTGGTTATCCTCCCGCGCAAGCATGAAACGGTTTGGTGGTACGAAAAAGATCGTTTCGAGCAAAAGTTTTATGGCCATCATGGCGGTCTTTCGCCTGAAGAAATGGAGATTCCGATGCTGACGTATCATTTTGTGTAGTATCATTCCCCAATACCAGCTATTCAACATCCTTTTCTTGTTTTCCGAGGCCATCATGTCATTCACCACCACCCGCCCTCTTCGTTCTGACGCCATCAAAAAAGGCATCGAACGCGCCCCCCATCGCAGCCTGCTGCGCGCCACCGGCGTCAAGGATGAAGATTTCGACAAACCTTTCATCGCCATCGCCAACAGTTACATCGACATCATCCCCGGCCACGTGCATCTCGACAAGTTCGGCCAATTGGTGAAGGACGCCGTGCGCGCGGCCGGCGGCGTGCCCTTCATCTTCAACACCATCGGCGTGGACGACGGCATCGCCATGGGCCATTTTGGCATGAAATACAGCCTGCCCAGCCGCGAGATCATCGCCGACAGCGTCGAGACGGTGGTGCAGGCCCACCAGTTTGACGCCCTGGTCTGCATTCCCAACTGCGATAAGATCGTGCCGGGCATGTTGATGGCCGCCATGCGCTGCAACATCCCCACCATCTTCATCTCCGGCGGCCCCATGTATGCCGGACAGTTGGAGGATGGTACGACCGTGGACTTGATCTCGGTGTTCGAGGCGGTGGGCGCGGTCTCGGCCGGGACCATGGCCGAAGATCGTTTGCTGGAGATCGAGCAGGTGGCCTGCCCGACCTGCGGCTCCTGCTCCGGCATGTTCACCGCCAACAGCATGAACTGCCTGTGCGAAGCCCTGGGCATGGCCCTGCCCGGCAATGGCACGGCCATGGCTCTCAGCCCCGAACGCGAAGCGTTGGCCCGCACCGCCGCCCGCCAGATCATGTCCCTGTTAGAAAAAGATATTCGTCCTCTCGACATCGTCACACCCGAGAGCCTGGACAACGCCATGGCCCTGGATGTGGCGATGGGCGGCAGCACCAACACCGTGCTCCACACCCTCGCGCTCGCTCAGGAAGCAGGCATCGATTATCCCATCAGCCGCATCGACGAGATCAGCCGGCGCACGCCCAACATCTGCAAGGTCTCGCCCTCCAGCGCCTACCACGTGGAGGACGTGCACAAAGCGGGCGGGATCAGCGCCATCCTGTTCGAGCTAAGCCAGAAGCCCGGGGCCCTCAATCTCGACCAGCTCACTGTCACCGGCCAGACGCTGGGCGAGAACATCGCCGCTCACCCCACCCAGGACCCGGCCTGCATCCGTCCCCTCGACAACGCCTACAGCGAGCAAGGCGGCCTCGCTATCCTTTTCGGCAATCTGGCCCCGGACGGCGCTGTGGTCAAGACCGCTGGCGTCAAGCCGGAGATGATGTCTCACACCGGCCCCGCCCGCATCTACGAAAGCCAGGACGAGGCGGTGGAAGGCATCATGGCCGGGGAAGTGCAGGCCGGCGAGGTCGTCGTCATCCGTTACGAGGGGCCCAAAGGCGGCCCGGGCATGCAGGAAATGCTCTCGCCCACCAGCCTGATCATGGGCCAGGGCCTGGGCAACAGCGTGGCCCTGATCACCGATGGCCGGTTTAGCGGCGGCACCCGCGGCGCTTGCGTGGGCCACGTCAGCCCCGAGGCGGCCAGCGGCGGCCCCATCGCCCTGATCGAACCCGGCGATCTGATTTCGGTAGACATCACCAACCGCCGCCTGGAACTGCACGTGGCCGAGGACGAACTGGCCCGGCGCAAAGCCAATTGGCAGCCACTCGTACGCGAGGGCTTGCCCCGCTATCTCAGCAAATACGCCACCATGGTCACCAGCGGCTCGCAAGGGGCGGTGTTGGCGTGGTAGATTTGTGCAAGTGGTGGATGATCACCTTTTCTGCTATACTGTCCGTGACATACGATTCATCCCGGTAAACGCCAATGCCCACTGCCCTTCGTTCTGGACCGTATCGGATTTATTTTTATTCGTATGATTGTGACGAACCACGGCGCATGCATGTGGATCGAGAGAACATGAGCGCCAAGTTTTGGCTTGACCCTGATATCTTGCTTGTGCATGACTACGGCTTCAACCGAAGCGAATTACGGAGAATCGAGCGTATTCTCCGAGAAAATCTGGAGACTTTAAGAAATGAATGGGACGCTTTCTGTAGCCCCGACTCTGGCGTTGGCTAGAGTTGTAGAAATTACTGTAACGGATGACACCCTGATCGCCGATTTAGAGGATGGCCGGTCGGTCGCTGTTCCCATCGGCTGGTATCCTCGTCTGGCGCACGGGACGCCAGCAGAGCGCGCTAATTTCCAGATAAGTGGCGCTGGATATGGCATTCATTGGCCAGACCTGGATGAAGATATCGGCGTGGAGGGATTATTGTTGGGCAAGCAATCACTTGAAAGCCGGGAATCATTTGCCAGATGGTTAGCGCAACGCAGAGAAACTCGCTACTCCATTCCCAGAGTCTGAGCAGATATTGACGCCAGTGTTCCAGTAGACCTTGTTCCAGTAGACCTGTTGATGCACCAAGCCACCCTGCCCGGTCTTAGGCGAACGAATGCAGCACTAGAGCAATTGGCGCAAGCTAATGCTAGTGAACGTGGGGCAGTGTTCACGCGCCGTGAAGTCGTCGCGTTTATCCTGGACTTGGTGGGTTACATCCCCAACGCACCCTTGCATACGAGGCGAATTCTGGAACCTTCGTTCGTAGGATTCACGGCGTCTGAAGCCGATGAATTGTTGAGCGCCTGGCTGATACAAGGCGACTCTTTACTTACGCCATTCGCACAGCATTTTTCGTATGTCGTTGGCAACCCGCCTTACATCAGACAAGAGTTGATTCCCCGAGAACTGATGTGATCGCGTATCCGGCCATTATCGTGATCGAGAGTTCCCCGCAAGCTCCAACACGTTTGACCACACTTGCCGGGCATGTGGCAGCTGTTGCAGCGCGAGAAAATGTTATTCAACCATAGGAGGTACAAATCCAACATGGACGATCTTTTCAACACGCTTACCGGTGGCCAGGCATCAAAAGGCCAGGACGATCCCCTTTCTGATTTGATGAAAGGGCAAGAAGAAGAGGGCCGGAGCGGTCAACCCTCTGAAGTTGACCGTGACGCCCTCAGCGATCTGCTCGGAGGGATGATAGGCGGTGGTTCCCCGCAGTCGGGCGGCGATGCCCCTGACTTGGGCGGACTCCTGGGCGGCATGCTCGGCGGCTCGCCATCCACTGATAGTGGAGCCAGCTCGGGAATGGGTGGTCTGCTGGGCGGTTTACTCGGCGGCTCGGGTGGCGCACAAGCTGGTGGGATGAGCGGTCTGCTGGGCGGGATGCTCGGAGGCGGCTCTGGACAAAGCAGCAATCCTTTGGTGGAGCCCATCGCCAACATGCTGGCCGAAAAACTGGGACTTTCACCTTCGGTGGCGTCTACGTTGGTCTCGGCCGCTATCCCCCTGCTTATGGGCGCTTTGACGAAAGGCGCGAGCCGGCAAGGTGGTGGTCGCAGCGGTCAGTTGGATTTGGACGAGATGGATTTAACCGGATTGGTGGAAGAGGAAATACAAGAGCAAGACACCGTCCGTCAAGTCGCCGCCGAAACAGGACTGAGCGAGGAAGAAGCGGATCAGGCTTTGCGAGAAGCTTTGCAGATGCTGACAGCAGCGGCCAATTGACCCTTTCCATGTTGCGCATGTTCCATCGAATTGGTTCTAGCGCACCACGCACCACGCAAAACGTGACTAAGGAGTTCTCATGTCCGATCAAGATAGCAAATCATCCGGCGAAAAACGCAAAGTGACTGTGCGCAGGAGGCGGCGCACCGATTCCACGGCCGGCGCTCGCCAACGCGCAGAAGCGCCGCGCCGTCGCCGCAAAGAGCAACAACCCGCGGCCCCGCCGCCGCCTCGCCCGCCCTCTGGCGGCGGTCCCCGGCCATCCGCTGGCCCGGGCATGTCGCTGCCCCGCGGCAAGATGAACTCGAAGATGCTGCTCATTTTGGGCGGCATCGTCATCCTGCTGGTTATCTGCGGGGGGCTGAACCTGTTCGGAGGCTCGCAGGATTCGGGTGATGTCGCTTTCGCTCCACCCGCCCAGTCCTCTGAATCCTCCCAACCTGAGCCCACCCGCCGTCCTGCCACGCCCACCCCCAAGCCCTTCACCCCACCGGCCGCCACCAGCGGCGAGGGCGACACCTGGCTGGTCATGCTCTACCAGGATGCGGACGACAAGGTGCTGGAAAAAGACATCTACGTCGATTTGAACGAGGCCGAGCGCATCGGCTCCAGCGACAACGTGCACATCGTCGCCCAGGTGGATCGCTACCGCCGCGGCTTCCGGGGCGACGGCGACTGGGACACCACCAAGCGCTTTTACGTGACCTATGATCCCGACCTGAATCGCGTCTCCTCGCAGCAGATCGCCGATATGGGCGAACTGAATATGGCCGATGGCGACACCCTGGCGGATTTCGTCACCTGGGCCATCGAAACCTTCCCCGCCGACAAATACGCCCTGATCCTCTCGGACCACGGCATGGGCTGGCCAGGAGGCTGGTCGGATAAAGATTCGGGCGGGCGGGGTGATGACAACATCGCCCTGGCACGCAATGGCGACCAGTTATTCCTCATGGAACTGGATCAAGCCCTGGGCGAGATTCGGGAGCGCACCGGCCTGGAGAAATTCGACCTGATCGGCCTCGACGCCTGCCTGATGAGCCATGTCGAGGTCTACGACGCCCTGGCCCCTCATGCTCGCTATGCCGTGGCCTCGCAGGAAACGGAACCCGCGCTCGGCTGGGCGTACGCCGGTTTCCTGGACGCCCTCGTCAAGAACCCCGGCATCAGCGGCAAAGATTTGAGCCGCCTGATCGTGCAAAGTTACATCACGGAAGACCAGCGCATCGTCGACGACCAGGCCCGCGCCGACTTGATGCGCGGTTCTTCTCGCGGGTTCGGGTTGCCCTCCGCGGCGCAGGTCGCCCGGCAGATGGCCGATAGCATCACGTTGTCGGCAGTGGATTTGCAGGTGATGCCGCAGTTGATCGCCAGCCTGAACAATCTCGCCGCGGCCTTGCAGGAGACCGACCAGCGCCCGGTGGCCCAGGCTCGCAACTAC
>DUEF01000120.1 GCA_011176555.1 Caldilineae bacterium | reverse complement strand
GATCCGCGGCTGCGGGCTGGCCGAATTTTTTGTAGACATCTTTCACGATGATGGCGGTGGACATGCTCGCCTCCTGTGTTTGAGTGTTGCGTGAGGTGTTTTAAGTCATTCTGGTTCTGCGGGATTGATCGAGAAGATAAAAAAAACGGCCACCGGGGATCCCGATGGCCGTTTAGCGTTCGTAGTGCGCACTTGGGGGTGACGCAATAGCGCAAAAGCGCCTGCAACAAACAAAAAGGCCTCGGGATGAAGTGCTCCCGAGGCCGTTGATTTACTTTTTACTCAACATAACCTAACAGTCGATGGGCGCACTCCGCGTAGGGATATCGACTCCGATACCACCAGCGTCTCGCATTCGGACGACAACTCGTACGAAAAACAGGTTCATGTTGAACATTGTCGTGCGCCTCCTTGGACTGAGATTAATAAAGATACAGCGAGTATAACATGACAACTTAATGGAGGACAAATTCCATGAACAGGTCATCCGCCAGCCCCTCTTCCGCCAGCCCCTCTTCCCGGATATCGCCGACCTCAACCGCCGGCACAGAGCGCTAATCGCCTACGAATTCGCGCAGGAACAGGCGGATTGGTTCGCCGCATACGAAGACCTATATCGCCCTCGCACCTTTAGCCCCTACCATCTCCGCCAACTCCTCCATCACCCCCTCGACCGCCTGCGCCACCGTCGCCGATAGCCCTTGCCCCGGCTCGGTGCTGGCGATTTCGATGCCAATCAGTTGCACCCGCGGCGGCAGCTTGCCCATCACCGCCGCCATTTCCAGTAGTTCGTGCACGCCAAAGCCGTGGGACGAGGCGCGCTGCACCCCACGCTCGACCAACATGCCTGGTTCCCACGTTTCGCGGTGGATCGTGCCGGGCGGCTGCCCCCCAACGACTGCATCCACCACAATCAGGTCGGAATAGCCTGCAATCCGGTCGAGCAACGAAAGGTCGGGCTGAGCGAGAATGCTGAACTCGACCTCTCGATCTGGCTCCCGACCTTCCTTCTGCCACCGACCTTGCAGACGCCGCACCACCTCCGGCCCCACGCCATCATCCGAGGCCCATTCATTGCCGATGCCGAGGATGAGGGTGGTCATGGAGATGCGTGTTGCGTGGCGCGTATTGCGTGGCGTCTGGCGTCAACCAAACGCACCACGCAATACGCACCACGTCGGTCTTACTTCCGCTCGATGTTCAGCTTCATAAAATGCGTCGCACAACTGATGCACGGGTCATAGTTCCGCACCAATTGCTCGCAGCGCAGCGTCGCTTCATCGTGGGGCAGCTCCAGCACCTGCGGCACGAACGCCCGCAGATCTTCCTCCATCCGCTGTAGGTTCTGGGCGGTGGGCGCATCGATGCGGGCGCGCTCCACCAGCCCCTTGTCGTTGAGCTGGTAGCGATGGTAGAGAATGCCGCGCGGCGCTTCGGTGACATGGCAGCCGACGCCGGCCTTGGGTGTGGCCGTAATCCGGCTGGGAACGGGGCGCACGTAATTGTCGATGATCTGCAATGCTTCCTCGTAGGCGTGCACCACCTCCACCGCGCGGGCAACGATACTCATAAAGGGATTGTTGGTGGGGAAAGCGATGCCGGAGTCGTCCAACGCCTTCCTGGCCAACGGCGAGAGCTTTTCCAGATTGAGGTTCACCCTGGCCAGCGGCCCCGTGTGGTAGCTGCCCCCGTGCTCGCGGTGCACCTGCACAGCGTTGGAGTGGGCCACGTGGTTGTTGATGAAGAAGTCCTCGAAAGCCTCCATAGGGATGTCCAGGCCCTTGGAACTGACCACGCGCCCTTCATTCATGGGGTATTCGTCGGGATGCGAGAGACACACCATCTCGTAGTCCGGCGCGAAGTCAGGGAAGTCCAGCGTGGCGGCCCAGGCGACGCTGGCGATCGACGCCTCCAGGCCCCATTCGAAGTCGTCTCGCAGGGCCAGCAACTCTTTCTTGGTGGGCGCACGGTAAAATCCGCCGACCGTGGGCGAAAGGGGATGCACCTCGCGTCCGCCGATGACGGCCAGCAGTTCATTGCCGTGCTTTTTCATGCGCAAGGCCTGTTGCACTGCCGGCAGCAGATCGGGATTGGCGGCCATGGAAATGGCGCTCTCGTAGCCCAGGAAGTCGGGCGCGTGCAGCAAGTAGATGTGCAAGACATGGCTCTCGATCCACTCGGCGCAGTAGAGCAGGCGGCGCAACGCGCGGATCTCCGGCGTGATCTCGATCTCCAGGATTTTCTCCAGGGCATGAGCGGAGCTCATCTGGTAGGCCACAGGGCAAATGCCGCAGATGCGAGCGGTGATGTCCGGCACTTCCATGTAGCCTCGGCCCTGCAAGAAGGCCTCGAAAAAGCGCGGCGGCTCGAAGATGTTCAGTTCCAGGTGTTTGATCTCACCATCTTCGACCACGATGTCGAGCGCACCTTCGCCCTCGACCCGGGCCATGTAAGGAACCTTGATGTTTAGATGCGTCATAAGGCCATCTCCTCGTAAGCGTCACTGGCCAGGCGGAAGGCGTCCGCGTAGCCGCTGAAGTTGCGGAACAAGCGCATGATTTCATCCGGCGATGCGCCTAACGCTTGCAGTTGCTCGCCCAAGGCGTCGGTGTTGGGCGCTTCCATGGGGCCGTAGCAGCCGAAACAGCCGCGGTTGTAGGCCGGACAGATGGCATTGCACCCGGCCTGGGTCACTGGACCCAAACAGGGGATGCCCTGCGTCACCATCACGCAGGGCGTGCCCCGACGTTTGCATTCCATACAAACGCTGTACGTGGGCACGCGTGGCTGCCGGCCCACCAGCAGGGCGATCACCACTTCCAGCAATTGGAATTTGTTGATGGGGCAACCTCGCAACTCGAAATCAACCTTCACGTGGTCGCTGATGGGCGTCGATGTGGCGAGGGTGTCGATGTAGGAGGGGTTGGCGTAGACGATGTTGATGTAATCATCTACATTTCGCCAGTTGCGCAGCGATTGGATGCCGCCCGCCGTGGCGCAGGCGCCGATGGCGATGAGATAGTTCGATTGGCGGCGGATTTCCTTGATCTCGGCGATCTGCGCCGCGGTCGAGATAGAACCTTCGACCAGGGTCACGTCATACGGGCCGGGCAAACGCCGGTCGCGCGCTTCGACGAAATAAGCGATATCGACTGCATTCGCCACGGCCAGCAGCGCATCTTCGGCATCCAGCAATTGAAGCTGGCAGCCATCGCACGAGGCGAATTTGAAAACAGCCAACTTGGGTTTGGCTGGCTCTTTGGGTTTGATTTTCCTTGGCATTAGAAATCCTCCACACCGAAGAATGGCTCGATGGCAGCGTAGGCGAAGACCGGGCCCTCTTTGCAAACAAATGTAGGGCCGAACTGGCAATGGCCGCACAGGCCGATGCCACATTTCATGTTGCGTTCCATCGAAACGTAAATCTGCTCTTTGGGGATACGCCGGGCCAGGGCCTCGAAGATCACAAAATGGATCATGATCTCGGGGCCGCAGGTGAGCACCGTGGTCTTCTTGGGGTTCAGGCGCAGATGGTAGAACATCATCGGCACGACGCCCACATGTCCTTTCCAGCTTTCATCGGCCCGGTCGACCGTTTGGTGGATTTCGATGCCGTGCGCTTCCCAATCCTCGAATTGCTCGGTGTAGAGCATGTCGATGGGCGTGCGAGCGCCGTAGAGTAGATACACGCGGCCGTAGTCGCTGCGGTTGTTGATGATGTGGTAGATGACCGGGCGCAGGGGGGCCAGGCCGATGCCGCCAGTGACGATACAGACATCGTTGCCGTGAATGCGTTCCAGCGGCCAGGCTGTGCCGTACGGCCCGCGAATGCCGACGGTGTCACCGACGCGTAAACGACTGATGGCCCGCGTGACATTGCCTGCGTAGCGGATGGTATGGCCCATGACGCCGGTTTTAGCCGGATCGGAGCTGAGCGAGATGGGAACCTCGCCGATGTTGGGCAGATAAACCATATTGAACTGTCCCGCTCGAAAAGCGTAGTGCTGCTTCAGGTCATCATCCTCGAATTCGATTTCGTAGGTGGCGGTGGCGTAGGCTTCATCCTTGATCGCGGTGACGCGGGCAGGGTGAGCGAACATAGGCGGGGTGTCGAACAATGGCGTGGTGGGGGCAGTGATGGTGTTAAGCATGTCACACCTCCTCCCGAATCGCGTCAATCGATTCGGTGACGTCGATACCGACGGGGCACCAGGTGATGCAGCGCCCGCAGCCTACGCAGCCGCTCTCTCCGAATTGATCGATCCAGGAAGCGAATTTGTGGGTTAGCCACTGGCGGTAGCGAGACTTTGTGCGGGGGCGGATGTTGCCGCCGTGGACGTGAGAATAGTTCATGGAAAAACAGGAATCCCAGACCCGCACCCGTTCGGACGCGGCCCCGCCCAGCTCGCTGACTTCGAGGATGTCGCTGCAGAAGCAGGTGGGGCATACCATCGTGCAATTCGCGCAGGAGAGGCAGCGTTCTCCCACCTCGCGCCAGAAGGGATGGTCGAGATTCTGATAAAGCAGGTTCGGCAGATCGGATGTTTCCAGTGTTCGCCCCATGCTCTTCGTGGCTTCGGCCAGGGCTGTGCGTTTGGTTTGTAGCTCGAAAGCTCCCGATGGCCGCCATTTCACAGAGCGCATCACCATGCGCCCCACTTCTGAGCCGATTTCGACGATGAAAATGTCGTCCAGTTCGGTCAGGGCCAGATCGAAGCCCGGTCCGACCTTGGGGCCTGTACCCATCGATGTGCAGAAGCAGGTTCCACCGGGCTCCGTGCAGTTGACCGCCAGCACGAAGGTCTGTTCCCGCCGCGCTTTGTAATGCGTATCGATGTAAGGGCCGTTCAGGAAGACATGATCCTGGATGAGCAGCGCGTGCAGTTCGCAACCCCGCACGCCGATGAGGGCGTAACGAGGCGCATCTTCGGCCTGGCTTTCCACCACGAAGGAGCCATTTTCGCGCCGCACGGTCATCAATGTGGCTTGGGGTGGGAAGAGGAATTTTTTCCACGATTGCGGGCCAACCACGTATCCGAAATAGGCGTTATCGTTTCGACGCTGGAGCTGGTAGCTTCCCGGCCCCTGGACATCGGTCCAACCGATTGGCAGATCCTCCACCGTTTCGATTTCGTCGTACACAATCGCCCCTTCGCCGGGTGTCGAGGCATTATTCGACACCGTTGGCCCTGCCAGCGTATATCCGTCTTTTTTGAGTGCGTCGAATATACACTGTAATTCATTTTTCTCGATGCTTACAAAAGCGCCGATATCTGGTGTTAAGTCTGGCATTGTGCCTCCTTGGGTATGATCGAAGATTGATGATTGAAGATTAAGTGGATGGCGTCACCAGCCATTGATCTTTAATCTTTAGTCTTTGATCATTGTCCCTGCGCTAGCTCATCTCGCTGGGTGCAAAGATGTCCAATAGTTGCAAACGAGTGGCTTTCAATCTCCCGGCAATCACGTCTGCAATCGCCCACAGCAGCGCACAACCGAGATCACGATTTTCGTCCATCGCCTCACGTAACTGCGCGGCGTTGAAGGCGAAAGCCTTGGTGGGCGTTACTGTGCGAGCGCTAGCCGTTTTTCTCCCGGTCGGGAAGAGGGACGACCAGCCCAGAATTTGACCGGGGCCCAACGTCAGAATCGTTTTCCGTCCCTGCCCGGGGACGCTAATGGAGAGCGCCACTTTTCCTTCTTTGATCAGATAAACGAGCTCGCCGACGTCGGTTTCCCGGAATATCCATTGTCCTTCGGCAAAATTCACTTCGAACGCCAGGGCGGCGAGATGTTCGAGCACCGCTGGGTCCATATCTCTGGTGAAAGCTAGTTCCTGGAATGTTTCCAGGGCAGTTTCAGGCGACATAGAAGCCTCCTTGTTGCCTTGCTATGGGGTGGGGTGAATAGTAGGCAAACGAAAATGCTTTGGGGTGGCACTTCATTTGTGGAACACACGAAATTCCTGTGAATATGATAACGAGAGTAGCACAAGACGTCTATGACCTAGATCATGTTGCGCTAAAATTCCCCTGTTTTTTGTGCGATGCCGCTCGTTTCACCCCCTAAAAACCCTGCCCACCCCAATCTTTTTTGACTCCATCCCCACCCCTCCCCCGATATCAGGGGGAGGCTTTTGACTTCCCTCCTTCTGCGGGAGCTAGTACGCCGAGGCGTAAGTATTGAGAAGGCTGGCTGTCATCTCTTGCGTCCAGCCGAATCCTCGATTCGGCTGGACGCTTTAGCATAGCTAACCGTGTGTTTGTTTAGGCCCTCGTGTACTAGGCCGTCAGCGCTACAGGAGGGGTTTGGCGTCGGCCAACCATGTAGGCGATGAAAAAGATGCTGCTGGCCAACGCCAGCACGAAAATCAAGCTGTAAAGCAGCGGAATGGCATTGCTCCCCGATGATCCGATGGGATTGAGTGGATGGCGGATGACGCCGGCGTTACGATTGAGGAAGAGCACAAGGGCGGAGAAGATGATCTGGGCGCCAGCCGTGAAGCGGGGGTGATCCACCCAACGCGTGAGCGCCAGAAAGATGATCCCAACCGCGAGGACGCGTAGCGTCATCTGCGTGCGGGGCTCGTGGAAATCGACCCACACGCCCCAACTTAGTTTTGCCGGAATCATGGACAGCAAAAATCCGGCCAGCCATAATCCCAGCGCCATCCAACCGGTGATCTCCATCCAACCCCACAACTGCTTCCGGCCGAGCAGGTAAAGCCCCGCCAGAATCGCGGCCGCCAGGAAGAGCAAGAGTGAAACCTGGGTCAGGCTGGCGTGAGCGAACACCCAACGCAGCAACGCGCCCAGGGTCTGTTCGGGCGGAACGAATAGCAGGGCAATGAACCAGACAATCGCCAGCGCGACGGCAAGGACAAGGAAAGTTGTATGATTTCGTTTCATAAGGCAATGCTATGTGTGAGTAGGCATTTTCGATGGCAATTGTACACGCGTCGGATGGAAAAGAGAAGGTCACAGCCGATTTCCAGACGGGCCAGCACTATTTCAAGCAACGCACCGCCCTGCGGGAGAGCGCCAAGCTCTATCCTGATGCGGCCACCGTGCAATTTCCGGGCGTGGCCCATTTGCAACGCCGCGCGGAGGAGATGACGCTGCGGGTGGATGCCGACGATTTCACCTTCCGCTTCTCGTTGGACAAGGGCAAGGGCGCAGTCTGGCATGGGGAAAACGGCGTGCTGGTGATGGGCCTCCCCGCTGATCCCGCCCAGCGCACGGTGTACTACTCCTATCCCAACATGCCCACCAGTGGCCAGATGAGTTGGCGCACGAGTTCAGGCGAGATGAAGACCCTGCAAGTGACGGGGAAATCGTGGCTGGACCGGCAATGGGGGCCGTACGATGTTATCAAACCGGCCACACATTGGGAGTGGTTCTCCCTGCGCTTTTTCGATGATGAAGAAGTGATGCTCTTCGCTTTTCCCCAGCATCCTTATCACGACGGCACGTACATCGACCGGGCGGGTCAGACCCAACGCGTTCGCGATTATCAATACGCCCACCATGAATTGGTCGAAGTGGATGGCTTCCAGTTCTCAAAGGGCTGGGATCTCTTGCTGCCGGGGATCAAAGAAGAGCGCTATGAAATTCGCCCGCTCATGGAAGGGCAGATGAATCTGGCTTATTTCGAGTTGCTGGCCGAGATCATCAATCCGGCCGGCGAACGGGTGGGCTATTGCTTTGTGGAGCTCTTGCCGGGCGTGCGCAATCCGGGCAAGTATATCGGCTTCCACAACCTGCTCAAGCGCAGGTGAAAGCTAGTTGTAGATTCACCGCACCCGGCTTCACATCTTTTCCACCCGCGTCGCCAGCAGGGAGGCCAATTCCGACCATTGTCGAAAGTACGAGGAGCTCAATACGAAGGTTTCCCATGATGATAATCAAACCATAAATCTGACCTGAGGACAATGCCCCCTCTGCAGGCAAGGTGATGACGGAACGTGGCGGGATAGGCGCATGGCGCTATGGGGCGAGAATCGGGCCGGTCAACATTTCGATTAAATTCCACACATTGTAAAGCACGCCGCCAATGAGTAACGAAAGAATGAGCAGCAAGATCCAGTTACCAGAAAGCTTCCGCCTTTCGGGGACTTCATCGTTGTCCATTATCTGACTGATCTCCTCTCAGGGTGTGTGGCTGGATTGGGGGAGCGGTGTTACGTGGTCGTCCGGAAATAGCCTCCGGGAGGTGGCCTCTAAGGTCCCGACAAACGAAGTGGCGTTGGCCACCTCCCGGAGATCACAGTGCGACCCCATGAAATCCGGTTGAACCAATACATGCCCGGGAGCCACAGCCGCCTGTGGCTCCCGGTTGTTCGGAACGATGGCTACGGGTTAGTAGATATCTTCCACAGTGTTGTAGACGTTGAACTTGCCGGTGGGCGTAACCAGGTTGGGGATGCGCGCCTTCTCTTCGAGCGTCTTATCGTCGTAGATGACGATCTCGCCGGTCTTGCCGGGCTCATCCGCCCGACCCCAGACGCTGACCCAAACTTCGTCTCCGGCCTTGTTGTATTCGAAGTGCACAGCCCGACCATAGTCGGCGACCTCCCAGCAAGTGTGCTCGCCCATCGGATCCGCCTTGGGGATGACGCAAACAGTGCGTTGTAGTTTCTCGTCAGGGTTCAAAGTGAAGTCCACCCAAACCCAGTCGCTTTCGGGATGCGTTTTCACGAAGAGGCTGCCGCCGCCCAGAAGTTCGATATCACGCACGACCTTCCAGGCGTTGTCTGGATAGTTTTCCGGATCCGTTCCGATCACGGCCAATTTGCCCTCGCCGAGATGCGAAGTCGCCCAGACAGGGCCGTATTCGGGATCCACCCAGTTGGCGCCGCGTCCCGGATGGGGCTTGATGCCGGTTTCCACCAGCGCCACCAGTTTTTCCTCCTGGGCGTCAACAACCGCGACTTTGTTTCGGGCGTTGGCCGCCACCAGGAAGTAGCGACCAGTGGAATCCCAACCGCCGTCATGCAAGAAAAGCTCCGCTTCGATCATCTTGATGGTCGGGTTGACCGGATCGGAGTAATCAACCAACCACACCTGTCCCGTCTCTTTGACGTTGACAATCCACTGGGGATTGAAATGAGAGGCGGCGATGCTGGCCACGCGCGGCTCCGGATGGTATTCCTCGGTGTCATAAGTGTAGCCGCGCGTGCTCACGATCTTGATCGGTTCCAGCGTGTCGCCTTCGAGGATGACGAAATGAGGGGGCCAGTAGCAGCCCACAATGGCGTATTTATCGAAGTAATCTCCCAATTCGCCCTTGTACTTGCTCACGTCCACAGAGCGGGCGTCGTAACAGGTTTGGACTTCAGCCACCTTGTCCGGCGTCTCCATCCACAAATCGATCATGACGGTCTTGCCATCGCGCCCGACGACATAGACATAGCGTCCCGTCGCCGACATGCGGGAAATGTGAACGGCGTAACCCGTGTCCACGATGTTGACGACTTCCTTGGTCTCGCCATCGATAATGGCCACTTGGCCCGCGTCACGCAGGGTGACGGAGAAGAAATCCTGCCAATTGCGGTCATGTTCCGGTGCAGTGGGCCGGTCTTCTGGCGGGATGAACACGTTCCAGGTGTCGTTCATCTGCGCCAATGACATCTCCGGCGGGGCAGGCGGTTCATTCTGGATGTAACGAGCCATCAGGTCCGCTTCATCTTCCGAAAGAACACCCTGCTTGCCCCAATCGGGCATGCCGCGGGGCGTGCCGTTGAAAATGATAGATTGCAGAGCCAGCGTCCCCATAGGCACTGTTCTGTCGGGCGTAAGAGCAGGACCTGTGGCGCCATTTCGCAGAACACCATGGCAACCAGCGCAGCGATCAAAGAAAATCTGCTTGGCTTTGGTGAATTCCTCATCCGTCAGCGAGGGCGCTTCTGCCATTGGCGCTTCCGACTCCGTCGTTGTCGCTTCCGACCCGACCGCGCCCGCTTCCGTCAACCCGGCCAGATACGCCACAACAGCATCCAGCTCGGCCGGACTGAACAGATCCGCCAGCGTGGCCGGCATTTGACCTTCCAGGCAGGGGCCGCCAGGACATTCGGGTGTGAGAAAGGCATCGGGAGCGGTAATGGACTCTCGAATATAGTCTTCGGCCGTCTTGGCCTGGCCCTTGTAATCTGAACTGGCGACATATTCCCCGGCCAGTACCCCGATGCGCGACAGATCCGGGCCAATGGTTCCGACGGCGTTGGCGACGCCAGGAATAACATGACAGGCGCCACAACCGCTTTTCTGGAAGGCGGCCTGCACGTCCGCCTCTTCCTCCATTGCAGTCTCCTGTTTGGCTTCGGTCTTCATTTTGGCCATGGCTTCTTCCGCAGCGGTCTTGGCTTGTGCGGCGGCGGCTTTCGCTTCTTCAGCGGCTTTCTGCGCTTCGGCAATTTTGGCTTCAGCCTCTTGCTGTGCGGTCTGGGCGGCGCCGATTTTTTCCTGGGCCGCTTTTTCGATGGCTGTGACAGTCGCCGCCACATCCTCCTTGCCACCGCAAGCAACAATCGAGGCGACCAGCAACGCCAGCAGCACGACGATCAATAGAGTGCGTTTCATTTTTCTACTCCTTGTGGATTTAGTAATCAGACCGAAATTGGGCCTGAACGGATAACGATTCCCATCGTCTTCGCCTGGTAAAAACGGTTCATCGAAGACCACGAGATTACATTTTATTATGGTCCATCGGCCTGAAAGGGGCATGAATCTTTCCTCCTGACTCCTGAATAATTCCTGAAAAATGTGACGGAATAGTAAAAAAGCGACCCTCTACTCTCCCCTACTGGCATTCCTCGCCCAATGATTGTACACTTTTGCCACCAAGCCCCACGGAAAGGTTTCACCCCATGCTGAGAAGAAGCCTCTATCTTAAGATCATGTTGATCGTCGGCAGCATCTTTGCCGTCATCATGATCCTCATCCTTGTCCTGGTCTACGTCACTGAAAGCCGGGGCATCGAGCAAAACGGGCTCACCCGCGCCCAATCCCTGAATCAGATGGCTTTCGAGGCGCTCTATGCTTCGATGCGACAGGGCGGTGGAGCCGCGGGCAACCAGCAAGTGATCTCCCGACTGCTAGCGCAAGATGCTTTCACTTCATTGCGCGTGATCAAAGGAGAGCCCGTGATCCGGCAATTCGGCGGTATTGCCAGTGAATCGCCCCTGAGTGATCTGGAACACCAGGCGCTCACCGGAGAAGAGATGCGGGAGATTCACTGGGAAAACGGCTACCCCGTGGTCAGCTACGCTGTGCCCATCCGAGTCGAGCCCGTTTGTCAAGATTGCCATCAGGCGCAGATCGGCGCCATCAATGGCGTCATTTCTACGAAAATTTCCCTGCAAGGCGTTGGCGACACCCTGCGTTTGCGTCGCGATTTGCTGATTCGGGTCGTGGGCGGCGGCCTGTTGATCTTGCTGCTGCTCACCTTTTACGCCGTGCGGCAACTGGTCATCTCGCCTCTGCAAACCATCCAAAGCGGGGTTGGCGCCATCGCCCGGGGCGATCTCAATCATCGTTTGGATGTGCGCACAGGCGACGAACTGGAAGACCTGGCCGATGAGATCAACCAAATGACCCAACAGTTGGGCGATTCGTACAACAAAATCGCCGAGGGACAAAGCAAGGTCATGGCGGCGCTCGAAGCCTCCAGCGATGCGATCTGGATTAGCAATGCCGACCGAGAGATCACGACGGTGAATTCGGCTCTGGAACGGCTGGTGGGCAAACCCCGCAAAGACTTGCTGGGGCATGGATGCCAATACCTGATGGGTGTGCGGACGCTCGAGGGCGCTTCTGTTTGCGACACGACCTGTCCCTTTTTGAATGCAGACGATCACACCGGCGTTGTCGAAGGTTGCATGCCTACTATCGCAGGCGAGAAGGCCTGGATTGAGATCGGTTATGGGCGCGTCACAGACGCCGAGGGGAATCTAGCGCAGGTGGTGCACATCGTCCATGATCTGACGGAGCGCAAAGAGGTCGAACGCCTGAAGGATGAGTTTGTCTCGTTGGTTTCACACGAACTGCGCACGCCGCTGCACCACATCAAGGGCTTCGCCACCACCCTGCTCCAGACCGATGTGGAGTGGGATGTTGACACCCAACGCGACTTCCTGGAGAGCATCAACCACGAAGCGGACCGACTGACCACGCTGGTGGAGAAAATCCTGCATCTATCCCGCCTGGAGGCAGGACAATTGCCCATGGACAGAGAGTGGTGCTCGATCGATGATCTCGTGGATGGCGCATTGACCAGAAGGCGTAGCCTGATAACCGGCTCGCAACCCGACTTGAATCTAGCCCCCGATCTGCCTCCACTCTTTGTCGACGGCCATGAAATCGAAACCGTCCTGATCAACTTGCTCGATAACGCCCGCAAGCATTCAGAGCCGGATACGCCGATTACGCTTGCCGCCGAACAACGCAATGGCCAGGTGTTTTTTTGTGTGGCCGATCAGGGGCCCGGCATCCCCGAAGAACACCAGGCATCCATCTTCGACCATTTCTATCGCGTAAACGAACAGAAACGCGATGGTATCGGCGCGGGCCTGGGCCTGGCGATTTGCAAACGGATCGTGGAAACGCACGGCGGCCGCATCTGGGTCGAAAGCGCGCCCGGGACCGGCTCTCGTTTCTACTTCAGTTTACCATCTCACCGGCCCGCCACGAACCAAGCGCAACGCCCGCGCACAGAGCAGTGCTAACCCGAATAGCGAACCATGAAAAAACTACGAGCCCTGGTCGTAGACGACGAACCACAAACCCTGAAATACATCGGCGCAAATTTGCGGGCGCGCGGCTACGACGTACTCACGGCTGCAGATGGCCGGGAAGCGCTGAAGGTGTTCGACGAAAACATCATCGATCTGATTATCCTGGACATCATGATGCCCGGTTTGGATGGTTTCCAGGTGTGCCAGGCCATCCGCAGGCGTTCTGATACACCTGTCATCATCCTCAGCGCCCGCGGCCAGGAAAACGACATCGTGCGGGCGCTCGACCTGGGGGCGGACGACTATTTGACCAAGCCCTTTGGCGCGGCCGAGTTGTTGGCGAGAGTGCGCGCCGTGTTGAGACGCACCGCCCAAAAGGACACGGCTCCCCATCCCCCGCTTCACGTCAACGATTTGGAAATCGATTTCGCCACCCAAAAAGTGACGCTCCATAACGATCCCCTGCGGCTGACCCCCACCGAATACGCCCTGCTCGCGCATCTGGCTGTCAACGCCGGCCGGGTGTTGACCCACCGCGCGCTCCTGCAGGCTGTTTGGGGACCAGAATATGGGGAGGAAACCGAATACTTGTGGGCCTACATCCGTCGCCTCCGCCGCAAAATCGAAACAAATCCCAGCAACCCCCATTACATCCTCACCCATCCCGGCGTCGGGTATTCGTTCGTGAAAGATTGACATTGCTACGAGGTGACTTTACCGGTCACGCGTATGCTGCATCCAGGGGAATGATGTTATAATTCCCAGCAGACACCGATCATGTTCATCACCTTATCCATCATCTACCTGGCGCTACTGGCATTCATCGCCTGGCGAAGGCGCGCCTGGCTGCCCGACGCCCTGGTTCCTGGTCTGCTGGCGCTGCTCACGGCGGGTTTCTTCTGGCGAGTGGTGAGCGGCCAAAACTACATGCCCGCCGATGGCGGTGATCTCGGTAGTTTTCTGTACCCGACCTACAGTTTTATCCAGACCAGCCTCAAGGCGGGCGTGTGGCCGCTGTGGAATCCACACATTTACAGTGGCGTTCCCTTTGCCGCCGAAGTGCAGTCGGGGATCCTCTATCCGCCGCATCTCTTGCGCTTCCTGCTGGGGCCGGCCCTCGTCTATCGCGACATGGAGTTGCTGGCGATGGCGCACATCTGGTGGGCGGGAGTGACGACCTATGCGCTGGTGCGAGGGCTAGGCTTGCGCCGCGGTCCGGCGCTGTTCGCCGCGGTCGCTTTCATGTTCAGCGATGTGTTCATCATCCATTTCGGCAACCTGAACCTGATTGCCGTGATCAGTTGGCTGCCGTTGGCGCTGCTGGGCGTGCATCGCGCGTTGCTGGGGGGCGGGATCAGGTGGGCGCTGGGGGCGGGCCTGGCGCTGGGCATAGGCTCACTGGTCGGGCACGTGCAGATGACGCTTTACGGATTGATGGCTATCGGCCTGTGGGTGGTCTTGTGGGCGGTTTTGACGCGGGATGACATCCATTGGCGGCGACTGGTGACGGCTGTGCTGGTTCCCGTCGCCATCACCCTGGGCCTGCTCGCTCCCGTGCTCCTGCCCGGCCTGCAAATGGCCGGCCTGACCGACCGCGCCGATTGGAATTATGTCCAAACCGTAGGTTTTTCCCTCTCTCCCGCCCAACTGATCGGTTTATTGGTTCCCGGCTTCTTTGGCCGTGGTCCCGCCTTCCATTGGGGACTGTGGCCACGGGTCGAGGTCGGTTACATCGGTGTGATCACGCTGCTCCTGGCCTTGCTGGGCGTGTTCATGAAGCGAGATCGGCTGACCTGGCTGCTGGTGGGGCTGGCCGCCATCTCGTTGGCCTTCAGCCTGGGCATTTACAGCATCGTCCACGGCTGGTTCACCTGGCTGTTGCCCGGACTCGAACAATTGCGAGCGCCCGCCCGCTTCATCTTCCTCTTCGATCTGGCGTTGGCGATCCTGGCCGCGCGGGGATTGCAAGCCCTGATCGAGCCCTGGACTGAGGCTAGCCGCATCGCGTTTGATAGCGTCTGGCGCTTCCTGCGAACCATTTTGCTCATCGCCCTCGCCGTCGGTATTCCCGTAATCTATGCCATTTTACTCCTCACCCAAATGGGCGACCCCGCGCTCTTCTTGCGGACAAGCATCAGCACCATCGCCATCGTTGGTTTCATCCTTCTATTGGCCATCGGCATGGCGTTGCTTTACGCCAGACGGCGGGAATGGGTGAGTCCCGGCGTCTTCGTTGTGCTGGCGATCGCCCTGTTGTTCATCGATCTGGCTTCGTTGGGCGCCTACCAGGATCTGTCCGACACCGATCCCACGGCCAATTTTAATCGCCAAACCATCATCGATTTCCTTCGCTCTGATCCCGAGCCCCACCGTATCGACACGAGCACAGGCATCGACGATCTGTGGCAACCCGACACCGCCCTGCTCCAGGGCCTGGAAGACACCAGTGGCGTGGCCAATCCGCTCACGCTATCCTATTATCTCGATTTTATGCGCTCGACCGGTAGCCGTAGTTCCGATCTGTACGCCTTGCTCAATGTCAAATACCTGTTGGGACGCAAGGATGTCGTCCTGGAATGGGACGCCTGGGAATTGGCGTTTGCAGGCGATCCCGACCTCAATGTCTATCTCAACCGACGGTTCCAGCCCCGCGCGTTGTTGCTGGGCCGGGCGATCTCTGTTCCCGACCTGGCCGCCGCCCAAGATGTCGTGCGCCAGCCTGATTTTCGGCCTCTGACCGCCGTCGTGCTCGAAGGCGGCGAAGCGCAGGAGTACGACGCCGGTCGGGTGACGCGAGCCAATTGGGGCGTCAACGATGCGGTCGTGAGCACCGAGTCGGCCGAGCCAGGCGCGCTGTTGGTCAGCCAGGTCTGGTATCCGGGCTGGGAGGCCAGCATCGATGGCGGACCGTGGCGCCCGGCGCTACGCGCCGACGGCGTCTGGCAGGCGGTGCAACTCTCCGCTGGTTCACATCAGGTGCGTTTGCGATTCCGTTCCCCCTCCTTCCTGTTAGGGCTTGCCATCGCCCTGCTGACGCTGATAGTCGTTGCGGTCGTTTGGGGCGTCAGCTATCGCAAGCGAGACGCGACGACATCTTCGTGACTCTAATAGCGCGAATCCCACCAGCTTCTTCGCCCTCTTCACGCCTCACTTTGATAGCATCTGCAAAAGGCTACTGCGCGGGGCGAAAGTCAACGCTCGCTCCGCCAGCTCTTTCTCCCTCGCCTTGAGATCGATTGGCGTTTTGGGACCCTCTTTTTGTTTTTGAAAAAGCAAGGCGGCCTCGCTGGATGGCGTCACATCCCGTTTTTTGGCTGCCATCTCCTGTTTTACACGGCTGGCCGCGTGCGCCTTCGCTGCAGCGATGAGTTCCTTTTCGGTTGGTTCCAGAGTTGAACCTTGAGCTTGTTCGACCATGAACAACGCTACCTTATTTGATTGCGCATAAAAAGCGTTTCGATGATAAAACGTGGCTGGCGTTTTTGCCTGCCAGTCAGTTCGTCGTGAGTAACGTTACAATTATAGCACGACGGCGAAGGATGGCCAAGGTTTGAGGTGCTGAGAAAATGTGTCGCCAGGAGCGATTCAACGCAACGTGGAGCGAGGTGCAGACGCTTTGCGAGTTGGTGGGGTGATAAAGCGAGGCCATTGCAAAGCCAGAAATACGATCACAATGTACAGCCAATAGGCGGTCGCTTCTGTGAGTGAGGGGTTGCCGTTGTAGCCGAAAAGCGCTTTTAGCATTTCGCCAACCGTTGATTTTTCGTCAAGCAGGTGGTTGATGTTCCACAAAGGATCGATGATGGTGGGAATCCAACCGATTTCGTTGAATTCATGCACGCCGTGAGCCACTAAACCGGCGGCAAAGAACAGCAGCAGTATTCCCGTCACCTGGAAGAAGCGACGTAAATTCACGCGGCTGGTGGCGGAATACAGCATCGAGCCCAGCGCCGCGGCAACGCTCAGTCCCGCGGCCGCGCCGAGCAGCACCCGGTTTTCAGAGGAGGAATAGGCCGCCGCGGTGAGGAAGAGCGCCAGTTCGACGCCTTCGCGGATGATGACCAGGAATGCGAGCAGAAACAGTGGTGCGAAAGCGCCCTTCCGCGACGCCTGATCGATGCTTGCTTCCAATTCGCTTTTGATCGTGCGCGCTTGTTTGT
>DUEF01000012.1 GCA_011176555.1 Caldilineae bacterium | reverse complement strand
TCCTGGTGTGGGGACTTTCGTGGCGGTGGCGGGGATGGTGGGAGTGGGGGTAGGGGTGTCGGTCGGGATTTGTGTGGCAGTGGGGTTTGGCGTCGATGCACTCACTTCATAGACGACATCTAGATAGGGACGCAATCCGATGGTTCTGTACTCGCTACTGGGAAAGCCGTAGTCATCAGCGTCACCATCGCTCCGCAAGATTACGCCGTAATTATGCATTGGATCGGCCACCCAATTTCGCACGGTATCTGTTAAATTAAACTGTAACGCTGCATTTGGTGGGATTGGCAGTGCAGCGGGAGGAATGGGCGAGAAGGAGGCGTCTGATAATCCAAGAGCGCCCGGCTGGCTCCAGGGCTGCCCGGGCGCTGCCATTTCGTATGTGGCGGCGTTGGTCCAACGGCGTAGTAATTTGTAGACACTCAAACGTATAATGGAATCATGATCATCCATACGGTTAATGCCCAGGCTGGCGCTACGAATGACTGTATCCCGTGGCAGGCTTTCTAAATCAAAACGCACCAGTGCTGCGAAGGTGTTGTTTTGCTGAATCAGAAGGATTGGCTCTGTATCAAAACGTTTCTGCGGCTCTTTCTGGCTCATGTAGGTGTCCTGCGCGCCGGCATATCCATTCACATCCATCTGAAAACGGCGGGAGATGGTTACTGGTGTAGGGGTGAAGGTGGCGGTCGGAGTTGGCGTTGATGTCGGTGTAGGCGTAGCCGGGTGGGGAATGACCCGAACCATGTGGAAGATGTCGTTGATCGTGTCATGTCGGTCAAGACGCAGATCGAAACCCTCCGCCCGGCTTTTGTCGTGGTACGGCCGTAGACCGTTAGCGAAGCGTGCATCTTCAATGTAGAAAACG
The DNA here is from genome assembly GCA_011176555.1 of Caldilineae bacterium. Classification (GTDB taxonomy): domain Bacteria; phylum Chloroflexota; class Anaerolineae; order J102; family J102; genus DUEF01. The sequence continues at coordinate 17,426 of DUEF01000012.1, read as the reverse complement.
TGTTCCCGCCACTGATCTGTTCCTTCCAGGCTTACTGTCCCGGCCGATTGTTCTCCCTTGACCCCATCATAAATGAGTGACCAGGCGCCGCCAGCACCGTGATCGAAGTACGTAACAACAACATCAACGCCGAAACGGCCATCATGCATGAATGCATCATCGATATCGAGATTGAATACCGGCCAACTGTCCGCTGTCGTGCGAGCATACGTCCCCCGCCAGTCAGCGCTATCGCCTATATCGAAAACGCCTGTCATTTCATCGATTTCGTTAGCGACCGCCTGACTTTCGGCGTCCGCATACGGCAACGTCTCCAGTTCGGAGACCAAATACCAGCTATAGTCGTAGATATCGGGACACCAAGCGTTTTCCTTCCAGGGACTGTGGAAGGCGATCCAGACATCGGGCGTGTTTGAAGCTGTTTTACCCGCATAACGATTGTAAAATTCCCAAACTTCATCATAGCGAACATTGCCCGGGATATCGTCAGTGTCGTTGAAGGGCAAGATGTAGTCAGCGCGTTTATCCAGGCCATTTAGCATGGCCCAACGCGTAAAGGTTTCACCCTCAACAGGGATTCTTTTGGAGTTATCGAAACGATTATTGAATTCGTAGCCGATGGGCACTTGTTGGGAATTAGTGAATAGGGGCGTCCAACTTGTGTGGTAGGCGGCAGCAGCTTCAGGAGATTCATTGCTAAACCCGGGAACGGTCGAAAAGCCCCAATAACACAGAGCGCCGCCATTGGCACTGCCGCGATTGTGGAAAAAGTCGCTGTGCAGGTTCGTGGCGACCAACCCCACACCGTTGTCCACTGCATGTTTCACCACCACATCGCGATAATCCTCAGCGAAGGAGGCGTTGGTGATCGTTAGCAATGGTTTTTTACCGCCAAATGCTGTTACGTAGGCGTCGATAACGTCCTGGTGGTATTGGACCCAGGCTTTTTCGGTGTATTCGAGAGCATTTTCGTAGGCAGCTTTTTGCTCTGCATAATCGCAAATATATTTGGAGGCGGGATAGGGACTGGGCTCTCCACCATAACCAACACCGATTTCAACGGCCGCAATGCGTGGATCATTTTGATAGCGTTCACCCAGCGCCGCTATGAAGTCGAAAAGTCCCTGGCGGACTGCGAAATTCAAATAATTCATACGCTGTGTCGGCGCAGTACAGGAATTTTCACCCAGAGTTACTTCAACAGGGTTATGGCGGAGCGTCCACACCGGCGCACAGGTATCCCGATCCCCATCTGGTGTATCCGGACAGCGCGTGACGATACGCAAGATGGCTCGTTTGTTGGACGCAAGCGTCGCCAATTTGTCATCGATAGCGCTCCAATCGTAGTATCCCCTTGGCGTGTCCTCTATAGATCGCCATGTGATAAAGAAATGACTACCAAGCGCTGTCGCTGTCTCATTGGACTCCTGCGCTTTTTGGTCATAAGCAATGTACATGCCCGGTTCAAATCCTGCGTCCGGGACCGAAGCGATGCCAACAGGTGTGGCTGTCGATGGGGTTGGAGATGTTGGGGGTGGTGCCGTTGCTGTGTCTGTCAAAGCTGGTGTCGATGTTGCCAAAGGCCTGGGCCATAACGAGCCACAACCAGCCAGCAGCAAGGTCAGCGTAAGCAACAGCAACAGAAGATACCATCGAGGAGTGGGGGAATGGCGCATGGTATATCAAAAAGTTGGGGGAAAGTTTGGTCTGTGAATACGCAGGTCGCCCAGTTAACCGGTTTGTAGGGAAAACGGTACAGGCATCCAACGGTTGGATTATAAACTAACTTGACCGTAGTCATCAACTCGATTATCAACCGCTTTCATGTGTAATCTAATGGAGAGAAGCTGAAAGCAGTAGGGGCAAGCACACCCGTGCGACATTTACACCGAAATCTCGCTTTGGCGGACGCTCGCCCGCGCGGCCAGTGGCGTAATTGGTGACGTAGCACAGGCTGGCGTAGGCGATGCCGACTTCCTGGGCGAGGAAAACTTCGGGCGAGAGGGTCATGCCCACGATGTCGGCGCCGGCGCGGTGATAGAGGGCGATCTCGCTGGCGGTTTCGAGGCGGGGGCCTTCGGTGCAAACGTAGGTCGCTGCCTCATAAACCCTTCGGGTTTCGGAATTGCGAAGGGATGACGCGGCGGTGAGGATGGCGGCGCGGGCCGCGGGATGAAAGGCCGGGCGGAAGGCGGAGCCTTCTTGGGCAGCTATAAGGTCGGTGTTATCGAAGGTGGTGGTGCGGGTGCGGGTGAAATCGAGGAAGTCGTCGGGAACGATGAGATCGCCCACTTCGAGGTGACTGGCAATGGCGCCGACGCCGTTCCACGAATAGATGGCGTTGACCCCGAGCATCTTCGCCGCCCAGACGATCGCCCGCTGATTGACGAAAGCGGCGGAGCGAGCCAGTTGCCCGGCCCCGTGGCGAGAGCAAAACGCGACAGGCGGGCGTTTCGAGTCAGGTTGGAGGAAGGTGATGGTGGGAGCAGGGCCGTAGGGCGTGTCGAGCGCGATGGGATCATCCACAGGCCGGTAGGGTGCAAGATCGAGGCCGTAAGCCGCGGTGCCGCCGATGATTAAAGCGTGATGCGTGGTGCGTGGTGCGTGACCGCTCACGGCTTTCAGTACGGCGGTTCGGCGGGGCCTTCATAGGCGCACATGCCTACGCGCGGCGAATTGACGATGGCCAGCAGCATGTCGTCGTGTTCATGCTCATCCGCGTGTTCGTCACAGAAAATGGCCTGGGACGGGTCGTCCCACAGACATTCGGCGCACACGTATGTGGCCGGTTTCCCGCAAATGACACAGGGAGGCGGGTCGAAATTGTTGCGCGCCATCAGGGCGATGGGATGGGAAGTTGTCGGTTTCCCTTTTCGTTCGGAAACAACTTTGATCACCAGTTCGGATGTTGTGCCAAAATCATACTCGTAAGGAATAGACATGCCCGGCGTGAACAGCTTGTCGACGCGCACGTTCATGCTACGCTCTTCTCGCCAGCCCATGCCATCATCGAATAGCTGTGTGTAAACGATCGGGCCGATTTCGAAGGCGCTGAGATGCCCGCAGCATTCCAGCCAGATGGCGCGCAAATAGCCGTCCAGGTCTCGCAGGGTGGCATCGCCATTCATCTCCAGATGCAGCCAATAATCGCCGCCCCAGGCATCTTGCACTTGCAGATGATAGAGGGTTTTATTGCGGCCTCGTTTTTTATCGGCTTCTGCGATGGTGGCCTGGCGTTCGGGGCAGGTTTTCAGGTGGCGGGAAATGCCGCCTTTGGTCATTTCTTTACCGCATTAGGCGCAAGCGCCGCGGCTTTGCTTTTTTCGGGGCATGGGGTTCTCCTTGATTCAAGGTAGCAGTTGGCTGTTGAATGATCTGGAGCTTGTTTTTCCAGTAATTGTACACCAAATGCGCCGGAAAAACACCCCTGTCGGTGACGATGGCGGAGATGAGATGGGGCGGGGTGATGTCGAAGGCGGGGTACAGGGCGTTGATTCCCTCGACCGCGGTTCTCTGCCCGGCCAGGTAGAGCACCTCCCGGCCGTCGCGCCATTCGATCTCGATGCCGTCCGCGCTGGCGGTGTGCGGGTCGGGGCCGTCGTAGCCGAGCACGTAGAAGGGGATGCCGTGATAGTGGGCGGCGATGGCGATTTGCAGCGTCCCCACCTTGTTGGTGATGTGTCCGTCCATCGTCACGCGGTCGGCCGCGCAGATGAATTTATCGACCATGCCCTGGCTCATCAGGTGCGCAGGCATTGCGTCGGTGATCAGCGTGCAGTCGATGCCCAGTTCCACGGCGCATTGGGCCGTGAGGCGCGCACCTTGCAGGTAGGGCCGGGTTTCGGTGGGGATGAGGTGGATGGTCTTGCCCTGCTGTTTGGCGATCCACAGCATCCAGCACAGCGCTGCCCCGGCGATGCAGTGGGTGAGCACGCGGTCGCCATCGGCCAGCAGGTCGGCAGCGTATTCGCCGCATGCCCGGCTCACGCGGTTGCCGCGCTCGATCTCGCCGTTGACGTAGTCAATTATGGCGTTTTTGGGGTCTTCGCCGCTGTCCAGCGCCTCAAGCGCTCGCTCCAGCGCCGCGGGGATGATGTGATGCAGGTCGTCGGCGGTGGGGCGGGTGGCGAGCAGGCGCTCGGCCGCGGCGCGATAGGCGGGTTCAGTACGATCAGCCAGGGCCAGGCCCAGGCCCGCGGCGTAGGCCAACGGCGGTCCGCCCTGCACGATCATGGTCTCGACCGCCCGCGCCACATCCTCGACCGTCTCGCAGGTCACGAACTCCGTTTCCAGCGGATATTTGGCGCGATTGAGCAGAATGACCGCGTCCTGCTCGGGATCATAGCGCAGGGTCTTGAAACGGTCGGCGAGGATGGCGGGGTTAGGAGGATAGGTCATTGCGGATCTCGGATTGCGAATTGCGGATTGTGTGCGTGGAGAGATGGCGGATTCGATTCAGGGGATGTCGCCGCTGTGGCGTTCTGCCCGGACCGGCGGCGTTTGGCTTGCCGGTCGCCCGCTTCGCCAGAGCAATTCGGGTACGACCGCGGGCGTGAAATAGGGACCCCGGCGCAGGTCGTCGAAATAGCCGTTCTGCAACAGCCCGCGGTAGGAGAACAGGGCGTGTCCGGCCGCACCGATCTCCCGCGCCATGTCGATGCGGGTGGCGATTTCGTCGAAGGTGCAGTAGCCGGAGCCAATGCCGGGGATGATGGCGCGACCGTGGCTGTCGGCCTGGAAATCGGTCACCAGCGTTTTCCACACGGCCCGGGACCAGTAACTGTCGTCGGGGCAATGAAAGCTGCTGGGGTAGATCATGGGGGCGATGGCGTCGATGTAACCACCGGCCAGCCAGCCCTTCGAATCCTGATAATAGGTGTGATAGCCGGAAATGGGTTGGCCGGGCAAGTTCATCTCCGGCGATTGGGTGTGAAGCGGCCAGACAGCGGCGCTGAGCCAGGTGTCGTCGGCCAGGGAAATTATCTCATCGTAGGAGCGCTGCAGCAGGGCATTGACTTGTTCTCGCTGCCAATCCTTGTAGGCATCGTCGATGACACAGGCTGGTGGTGATGCGCAGGTTTCGCCCTGTCCGCTAAACTGACAAAGGCTGACCGGATCGCAAGAGGTTTTCGGGTCTGGATAGCGAATGTAATCCAGGTGGATACCGTCGATGTCATAACGCGTGGCCAAATCTTTGACGACGGCGATGATGTGATCGGCGGCGAAGGCGGAGGCGGGGCTGGCATAGCGATAGCTCGAACACAGCAGCGTCCCGTTTTCCTGCCAGATCGCACCATTGAGTTGCCCGGCGGTGGCCCCATATTCGCTCAAGAGTTGGTGGTAGAGCGGCGTGGGCGAGACCGTTTCATCGGGGATGCGGTCACAAAAGATGCCGCCGTCGGTGAGGGGGTAGACGTTGAGGTAGGCATGCAATTGCAGACCGGCGGCGTGCGCCTTTTCCACGAAGTAGGCCAACGGATCCCAATACGGATCAGGCGCTTGCCCCAAGTCGCCGCCGCTCACCCGCCAGGCCCAGGGCTCAAGCTCCGATGCGTAGTAGGCGTCGGCCGCGCCCCGCACCTGGAAGAAGATGACGTTGAATCCGGCGTAGGCGGCGTTCTGCACGATTTCGTCGATTTTGGCCGGATCCGCCGCCCGGCCCCAGCTCGTCCAGTCGTATCTGTTCACCCACAGCCCGCGTAACTCGACCATCGGTTCGGGGTGGGCGGAACGGGCCTGGATGATGATGGGCTGGAAGGTTTGATGGGGTTCCGGGGGAGGATCCGCCGCTGCCGCCATGTTCAGAGCGGCCAGCATCAGCAAGATGTAAAACCCCAGGCGAAAGCGTTTCATTGATTTGAATCACGGCCATGTGAGTGTTAGAATCGGATGCACATCTTACCATGAAGCCAAAATCAACCGCCACCCCATCACCAGTTGCCATCATCGTCCACGGCGGCGCCGGCGCTATCCACCCGGACTACCACCAAATCGCGCAGGAAGGTTGCGTGCAGGCCGCACAGGCCGGTTGGCGAATGCTGGTTGCGGGCGGTTCGGCCCTGGATGCGGTGGAAGCGGCCGTGTGCGACATGGAAGACAATCAGGCCTTCAATGCGGGAACGGGGTCTGTTCTCACGAACGCCGGTCAGGTGGAGATGGACGCGGGTATCATGGATGGCGAGTCGCAGGCCATCGGCGCGGTGGGGCTCATCCGCCATTTCGCCCACCCCATCTCGCTCGCCCGGGCGGTGATGGCTGACACCGGCCACTATTTTCTGGCAGGCGAGGGGGCTGAGGATTTCGCCCGCGCTCGCGGCTTTACAGAGATCTCCAGCCAGGATTTGATTAGCGAGCGCAGGCGGAAGCAGTACGAGGAGCGGGCGAGTCAAAAAGCGGGGGAACAGGACACGGTGGGGGCGCTGGCTTTGGACGCCGGCGGGAATCTGGCCGCGGCCAACAGCACGGGCGGGGTGGCCTTCAAGCTGCCGGGCCGCGTTGGCGATTCACCGATCCCCGGCGCCGGGTTTTACGCGGATAACCGTTTCGGCGCGGTGGTGACGACGGGCCAGGGCGAGCACATCATGCAGGCGGGATTGGCGTTTCTGGTGATGCAGGCGCTGGAGCGGGGAGCGTCCTCCCGGCAGGCGGCGGAGCAGGCGGCGGCGTCCTTTGCCCGACGCATCCCCGGGGGGCAAGCCGGCTTGGTCGTGCTGGACACGGCGGGCCGGGTGGGATTAGCCCACACCACCGCCTTCATGTCGCACGCCTACCTCGCGCCGGGCATGGATGAGATGGTCAGCGGCATTCGCTTCCGCTAACCGGCCCCGAAAAATATCTCCACACGTCATTTCGACGACCGCAGGGAGGAGAAATCCCCTGGATGATAGGCGCGGGGGATGGCTACGCGGGGGATGTCTCGCTTTGCTTCGACATGACGTTTTTCATGCGGCGAGACCCTGCACCGTCACCCGCCCCGGTTGTCCTATCCGCGGGTTTGCCGCGCTTGCCCAGTGCTGTTAATCTCCCCCCTCCTTGCTCTCTTTTCCTGACCCTGACGTCACTTCCAGTACACGAAAACTATCATCTCGATAGCGTTCCTCTGTTTCGGAACATCCAGATTCAAGTTGTCCCGATTCGAGCACTACGTGCGTAATGTCGTAGCGATTGCTGAGGTCGTTCAGTTTAGCGCAGGTGGGTTCGTGATAGAAATCGTTGGCCGCCCCTACTCGCGCCCACCAATCGATCACCTCGACATCTTTGTAGGGGTGTGATTTGAAAGTGACCAGAATGGGCGCGCCTGTGCGAAGGCGGAATTCAGCCATGTAGGTGGGGATGAGATAAACCTGGCCGGGCGATTTCGTCTCTTCAACGAAACGCATCATGGCGGCGCGATAGTCATCTCGCAGGCTCTCGAAGCTGCTACGGATGGCCATGGCCCCGCGTGCAACCAGCACGACCAAGATGATGGCGCTGACCCCAAGAATCAGCCAGCGATATCGTTCTATCCAGGATCGGAATCGAGTGAAGAGCGCCGAAACGATGGATGCGAGCAGGATGCTGCTAGCCAGCGGAACCAAAAAGGCGGAGATGCGCCAGGGGGCGATGAAAGCCAGCGTATCGTAATCGGTGATCATCTCCACGATAGTCAGAACCAATGCCGTCAAAAAGGCCAGCAGCATGATAGGGAACAAGCGATTATTGCGAACCAGGATCAGGGCTACCAACACAATGCCGATTTTGGCATAGGTCGTGTTATCGATCCAGACTTTTGGCAACGAGTGGTGGGGGATGCGGAAGTTGACGATGATATCCTGCGAACGATTCCATGCTTCTACGGAGGTGGGGGCAAATGCAATGGCGTTATACAATAAGACTGGTAACACGACAGCGAGCGCCATCATCCCCACCAGGAGAGCTGACCCCGAGGCTTTTGCGAGCGATTTGCCCTGTCGTCGCTGATCCCAAAAGCTGATGAGGGCATAGGCGAGGGTGAGAACGGCGGCTGAAGGCAGATAGGTTGAATGGAATACGGCTGCAAGCGCGGCAATGAAGGCAGCCAGATAAGGATGCCCTCGCAAAAAAACATAGATGGAGAGGGCGAGTAGTACGCCAAAGGTACTGGGTTGAAGTACCGGGTTGAAGAGGTATTGATTGGCGACACCCGCCTGCAAGAGCCACCCCAAACTGACGCCAAGAACGGTGCTGGAAAAGGGAGGGAGTAAACTGGCGTGCATGGCGATGACCACGGTGATGAAAACCGCCCGTGGTCCCGTGTCGCGCAGGCGGGGATACACGTATGATGCGATTCCGACAATGCTGTATAGATAAACGCCCAGCAGGAGAGCGTGGTAGATATAGAACACCGGCTCCACGAGAAGGGAATAGGTCGCTCGCACGATAAAACTGAAGGCAGGCAAGGGATCCACTGTGTTTGCCAACCAATCATCCCCCAGCAATCCGTACCCGGCAGCCGCCAAACCATGCAGGAATTTGGTGTGTTGATTTTCGGAATAGAGCGGCCATTGCGTGAAGGCGATGCCAAATACGGCAGACAAAAGCAAAAACATGCCAACCGATATCGGTTTACTGTTGGTGAGTTGAGTTTTTTCGGACATTAGCTGCCTGGATGTCGGTTGGCGGGTGTTTTGATAGCCTTTGGCTCTATTCGCAAGAATCCCGGGTATCTTAACTCACCTTCCACCATAATCTCAACATCAAGGAACGCCTGCACCACCTCGATGTTGGTGAGCAGGTGCCGGGTGACGGCGGCGGTGGAGAAAGTGGAATGGCCGGGTGCAAAAACCAGCGGTAGGATGAGTTGGTCGGCCAGGTGTTTGTCGATGGCGGCGTTGGTGGCGAGATAGGTTTCCAATTCATCGACCGCCTCGTCCGCCACCCGCTCCGCGGGTTTGCCGCGCCGGCCCAGCGCGGTGAAGCCGCCTCCGCCTTGCTCGCACTCGGCCTGCAAAAAAACGGCCGTGCCCGGGCCCGACGACGACAGCGTCACTGTCTTGACCGCTAGATTCGGAACCCAACCACCCAGCCTGCGCTCGACCTGCTGTCGCTGCCGCCGGGCGATGTGTTCGGGCAGATTGGCGCTGGCGGAGATGCCGGACACCCGGCGCAATGCCCCCCGATCCACAAGCTCGACCGGCTGCAATGTCCCGGCCGGCCGGATCTCGGCCCTGATTCTGCCCCCGCCTTTGGGATAAAAGCCCGCCCGTTCCAGCGTCAAACAGGCGTCGTAGCCCATGCGCCGCAGCGCCGGCAGCCACTGCCGGTCGAGATAATCGAAGCTGGGGCTCCAGGCAACATGTGTGCCGCCGCTGATGGTGACGGTGGAGGGCGCAGCGGCCAGCGCCAGGGGCAGGAAAATGGTCTGGAGCACGAGGGAGGTCGAGCCAGCCGTGCCGATGTCGAAACGATAGGGGCCGGGTTGCACGCGGCCCGGTCGGAACAGCAAGGTGGCCGAGCCCAGCGTGGCGCCTGTCACTTCAGCCTGGCTGATGGCGGCAGCAGCCTGCACCGACGCCAGATGCTGCGCCCGCAAGCCCGGCTTACTGCGCCGTGCCCGGATGTTGTCGATGCGCAGCGGCTGGCCTGTGAGCACAGACAGCGTCAGGCTACTGCGCAGCACCTGGCCGCCGCCCTCGCCGTGGGAGCCGTCGATGTGAATCATGTTACGTGTAATCTATCCATGGCTTTTTAGATGCAAGCGGATCTCAGGGAGTTCGCAACGGCCTCCGGGAGGTGGCCGCAAACTATCCGTCAGAACAAAAATATCGTGGCCACCTCCCGGAGGCCTGACATTTATCAGTCCACAGTAAATGGATCGTCAGAACCGGCGTAAATCTGGTCCAGAATCTGCATCTCGCGTTGCTGAAGGGTGTCGAGGAAGGTGTCGGCCTTGCCGCCCATGCGCTTGAAAGCGGAGAATCCCCGTTCGAGGAAGCCCTGCATCTCTTGCCAGCCGCCGCGGCGGGCGGGGCCGCGGGTCAGGCGCAAAGTCATGCCCAAAAAAGGGATGCGCACCAGGCGAGCGATCCCGCGCCCGACCTCCCCGATCATCTCGATCTGCCGCTTGCGCTCGTCGTAATTGTCGCAGATGCGGTAGCCCTCGGCGTATTGCTCGGGCGTGATGCTGTCTGTCACGCCCACTTCATCCACCAGCACCCGCAGTAGCCGGTCATCCAGTTCCGCGGTGAGGCTGTTGAGTTCAATGGCCCTGGTGAGGGGGGCGAGCACGCTGGCGGGCAGGAAACGCAACATGAAGTTGTGGATGCGGACGATGTCGTGGTCGCGCTGGGCGAAATCCTTGGGGCCGTAGATGTCGTCCAGGAAGAAACGGCAGGCGGGGCCATAACGCTTGCTGGCCAGCAGATCAGCGTGGGTGGTGGCCAGGCGCTGCGCCTGCCAGGCGCGAAACATGACCACTTCGGGCGGCAAGCCCCCGCCTTCCACCCGGCGGTGACTGACTTCCTGCAACTTGCGTAATTGCACGAGCAGGTCGGCGGCCTGTTTGGGATTGGGAATCTCGGTCATCGGCTTAGCCCTCACCGTTTCGTTGCGCTGGCGGCTGCTGCTCCAACCACCAGATGACGGTCAGACCGGCGATCATGGTGGCGATCAGCACGAAAAGGCCCTCCAAAATGGTGGCCTGAGAGACGAAGATCGCCAACATGCCGAAAGCGCAGCCCAGCAAATAGAGCAGCAGCACTGCTTCTCGCCGCGTGGCGCCCATCCGCACCAGGCGATGAGAGAGATGGTCCTTCCCAGCAGTCGTGAGGGGGTTGACACGGCGGCGCAAACGGGCGATGATGACCAGGGTTGTATCGAAAATCGGCACGCCCAAAACCAATATCGGAATCATCCAGGTGACGGCGGGCACATTGGCGGGGAAGCGAAGCTTGATGCCGACCGCGGCCAGGACGAAGCCCAAAAACAGGCTGCCTGTGTCTCCCATGAAAATGCTGGCCGGATTGAAGTTGTAAAACAGGAAACCGATGCAAGCGCCGAGCAGGGCCGCGGCCAGCACGCCCACCAGGTATTGACCCGATAGCGCCGCCAGCAGCACAAAGTAGGCGCTGGCCACGGCTGAAACGCCCGCGGACAGACCATCCATGTTATCCAAAAAATTGACGGCGTTGGTGATGAACAGCACCCAGATCACGGTGAGGGCGATGTTGAGCGCGGGTTGCTCGAAAATGGCCACTTGCACGCCGGTAAGAATCAGAATCAGCGCCGGAATCATTTGTCCCAAGAGCTTGAGAACGGGCGGGAGCGCCACCCGGTCGTCCCAGAAGCCCAAAAATGAGACCAGCGTGGCCCCAATGGCGATGCCGGCCACCTGATGCACGTAGAAACGGTCGCCAAAAAGGAGCAGCGCCAGAATTACGGCCGCGTAAATGGCCAGCCCGCCCAGCAGCGGCGTGGGGTTCGTATGGAATTTGCGGCTGGCGGGACGATCGACCATGTTGGTGCGAAAGGCCAAACGGCGCACCAGGGGGGTGGCGGCCAACGCCAGCATCAACGCGGCGACAAAAATAAGCATGACCTGAGCGAGCATGGTTTAGCTTCCTGATAACGCTTGCTGCACTTGTTGAATGAATGCATCCAGCGCCGCTCGCTGGTCTTCAGGCAGCAAAGAGCGGGCCTGGCGGGCGTACTCGAGCGCGAGTTGGTATTGGCCCAATTGCCGGTAGAGGATCGCCAGGTTTTGCAGGGCGCTGGGGTCGTTGGGGCGCAGCGCCAGCACCGCCAGATTGGCGTCGATGGCCTCGTCCCACCGGCCCAATTGGCCCAATATCTGTCCGCGTTGGCTTTGAATGCTGGGATCGTTAGGGCGCAGCGCGGCGGCGCGGTCGAAGGCGTCCAGCGCGGCCAGCCAGTTTTGCTGTTGAACTTCTATCTGCCCCAGGCGGAGGTAGGTGTCGGCGTAATCGGGATCGAGTTCGAGCGAGTGGGCGAGCCGCTCCCGCGCTTTGTCGATCTCGCCCAGCCGGAAGAGCACCATCGCCCATTCGTTTTGCAGATGGGCGGCGTTGGGGCTGAGTGTGGTAGCCTGTTGATAGCTTTCGTTGGCCAGACGCAACGCATCCGCTTGCTTGGCGGGATCGGTCAGGGTGTTGGCCAGGGTTCCGTAGTAGCGGCCGAGGTTGGCGCTGTGATCAGTGTTCAGAGGGTTGAGTGCGCGGGCGTTCAGCAGCACGGTTTCGGCCTGATCGAGCAGGGCGGTTTGTTGGTTGATGTCTTGAGCCGCGCGCGCCGCTTCCAGATAGGCGCGCCCCTTGAACAGAAGATAATGGTCTTCTTGCGGCGCGAGTTTGCTGGCTCGATTGTAGAAGACCAATGAACTGCGCCAGTCTCTCTGGGCGTCACTGCCCTGCCCGAGTTTGAAGTAGATGTCGGCTCGCACGAGATTGAGGTTGACGCCGATGATGACGAACAGGGCCACGACCAGGAGCAAAATACCCGCTGCTGGTGCGAGTAACGGCTGATAGCTCCATTTCCGGGCGGGACGCAGGTCGTTCCAGGCCAGACTGGCCGCCAACAGAGCCAGATAAAGCGCCAGCCACACAAAAAATAGGGTGATGGTATTGGCGACGTGGTCGGCGCGCGCTTCCAGGGGCGTCGATTCTGATTGGGGTAGGATTTGTTGGGCCTGGAACAGGCCGAACGCCAGCCAGGTCACAAGAGGCGGGACGATCAGCGTCACGACGCCCAACGCCACGCCATTTGGGCGATGCCGTGGTTGCCAGGTTTCACCCAGGGCCAGGATAACGCCAACGACGCCGGTGAAAATCACAAGCAGGATGGCGCTGGGCCCCGTGTGGGGCGTTCCGTTTCTGAGGTATGTGAACCAGGAGCGCCAGAAAACCGTCGTGGCGCTGCTCTCGCCGCCCTGGTTGGAGACAAAATTCCAGCCGAGAACCAGAAAAATGGTGGAGATCAGTAGGGCGTAGGGCAGGAGCTGTCGCCAGAGAGGAAGGACGGGCGCGGTCGAGGCGGGGGCCTGAATCCTGCTCGTGCGACGTTGGCGACGTTTACCTTTTTTGCTCGTTCTGGCAGGGATCGCCTCGGTCGTTGATTTCGGCGCGGCCGCGAAGCGGAGATCGCCGTTTCCGATCACGACAAGCGCGGCTGCAAAGATGAAAAAGTAGGTGCGGGTGGCGACGACGGAGATGCCGGAGTGGATTTCGATGTAGTGGGCGATGATGGTCGCCAAGAGGGCGACAATGAGCATTTGCCGGCGGTCGAGTTTACGAACTTTGTCTGCCCCGCGCGCAGCTGCATAAGTCACATAGGCCAGAATCCCCAAAACCACCCCGAAAGGCAGCCCCACCCCGGCCAGATGCAAAACGCCAAAGGCCCAGGGGATGAGCACGCCCGCCATCGCACCAACCAGGAGCATGATCGCGAAGATCCAGATGTCCCGGCGTTTGTAGATAAACCCCAACCATTTGAGCGCGTAATAGATGAGGCTGGCGAAGACAAATGTGTAAACCGCAAAGCCCAGCGCCCCTGTGATCACCAAACTATCGAAGGTCTCGTTGTGGGACCGATCAGGCGAAGCATTACGCTTTTCCAAGCCACCCAATTCGGGCTTGTAGAAACGATTGAACGTCACCCACATCGATTCCGGCCCGTAGCCCACCAGGGGGCGAATGGCATCGAGGGTGTCGGCCTGACCATCGGGATAACGCAAAGGCTCGTCCGACTCCAGCATCTCGATCACGCCCTGCCAGATCAACACGCGTACGCGGCCCGTGCCCTGATCCAATTCCGTAATCTGGGCCAGGCGACCGATGTAGGGCAATTTGATAAACGTGTCGTGCAGCGTTGTATTGGGTACGTTGACAGCGACCAGCAAAACGATGCCGATGATGCCCTGGGTGATGGCGCTGAGCCACAACCAGCGCCAGCCCCGGCGTGTGATCAAGGGGGCAAGATAAAAAGCCAGGGCCGCCAACACGCTGACCAACACCATCATCTCTCCCCACAACCCCGGTAAGATCAACAAGCTCAGCAAACCGAGAACGATGATGCCGACGCCAGCCAGGCCCATGCCGATGCCCAATCCCACTTCACCCAAGCGTAAAGAAGACTGATCTTCGGCCATTTGCCGCAAACTGGTCAGCACGAACACCACGAATACATAAAGCCCGGCCGCCAGGCCCAGCCACGGCCCGCGGCTCTGGGTGAAGAGAATGGCCAATAATTGCACTACCAGCACGAAAAGCAAAGCTCCGGCCGATAACGCGTCGGTGCTGCTCCCCAAATCGCTCAACATACGCCGGGTGGCAACCACCAGACGTTCGATGGTGAGGGGGACGACCAGGATCAGGTAGGCGGGTAGAAAAATGGCGTTGCCCATGTTGGCTGTCACGCGCTCGAACGTGTCGCCGCCCCAGGGCAAAGGATCCAACTGCGCTTTTTGCATGATGCCGTACAGGGCAATGGGCAGACTCGTGAGGATAACGGCGTATTGCAACCGGCGCCACTGCGCTTCTGTACGCAGACTGTCCAATGCCACGAAGAAAAACGTCATGTAGCTGAGCATGGTGAATGTACCCTGCAAACGCTGATACGATCCCCAAAAACTCTGGCGAGGCGTGGCCGAGAGGAAGGTGCTGAGCAGATAGACGCCCGCCAGCGCCAAGACCGGCAAAACCATGGGCCGCCGCCACCACGCCATCCTGTTTTTCTCTGGCTCGACCTCCTCACTTTCACCCCGCCGCAGTCTTAGCCCCTCCACCTGCTTCACCACCCAGGCGATGATCGCAATCAACGCCAGCGAACGCAGGATGCTGATCTTGTCTGGTTCGAAGACGCGCTGCGAATAAACGTTGAAAAATAACGGGATCGTGACAATGGCCGCCAACCACGTGGCTTCCATCACCGCATCACAGATTTTTTGTAGTCGAGAAGGCTTCATAACGATCAACAATCAACGGAAAACAATCAACGGGCAACAATGTCGAGCATCGTATCACAGGTTGTCGTTAATCGACCATCTCCCGGTAGAGATCGAGCAAGCGATCGACCAGCAGGGGCAAACTAAACTCTGTTCTGGCTCGGCGCTGGGCGTTGACTCCCATTTGCCGGCGGCGGGCGTCGTCGGCCAGGAGCGCGTCGATGGCCTGGGCCAGGGCGGCGGGGTCGCGTGGGGGGACGACAAGCCCCGTCTGTCCATGCTGGTTCACCCACGAGGTGCCGGTGTTGAGTTCGGTGGAGATCAGAGGCGTTCCCGCGGCCATCGCTTCCAGCAAAACGATGCCGAAAGCTTCGCTTCGCTGGCTGGAGGGCAGCACAAACAGATCGGCGGCCTGGTAGTAGGCAGGCAGATTCTCATCGCTGATGTCGCCCAGGAAACGCACCCGGTCCGCCACGCCCGCCAGATACGCCTGCTCCCCCAGATTCGCCGCCTCCGGCCCCGTGCCGACCACTAGCAACGTGGCATCGATCTGCTTCATCGCCTCGATCAGGTAATCGAGACCTTTGTAATAGCGTAGGCGGCCCACGAACAGGAGCAGCGGCCCCGGATATCGCGCCCGCAGCATTTGCACGTTTTGGGGTTGCGGCCGGGCGAAGCGATCGATGTCGATACCCAGGGGGATGACAGTGCAGCGGTCGGCCACAGAACGCAGGTAGGGCGAGCTTTGGACGTAGGGTTCGCTGGTAGCGATAATGCGATCCACGCTGCGCAAAATGCGCTTGAGCAGGGGATGATACAGCTTGAGAATGCCCGCCTGCTTGATGACATCGCTGTGGTAGGTGAGGACGGTCGCTCGTCCCCGGAGCAGCAGCCACTGACTGACCTCGCCCAGGGGATAGGGGAAGTGCAGATGCACCACATCTGGCTCTTGCCGTCGCAACTGCCGAAAAAGCGCCAGACTGAGTGGTGTCGAGGCCACGGTCGCCAGACGAGACGCTCGGATCACCCGCACGCCCTCCTCCTCTCGTACGCTGGTGCTTCTTCCCGCCGGATTCGTGACCAACACCGTCACATCGTGTCCGCGCTCGGCCTGAGTGCGCGCCACCGCCCGCAGGTGATTTTCGATGCCGCCCAGAATGGGGTGGTAGTCTTTGTAAACGTGGAGAATGCGCATGGAGATTTCGGGATTGCGGGTGACCGGCGGTCGCTTGCGAATTGCGGATGGCGATAGCGCTATTTTAGGCGAGAGTCATCGAGTCTGCAATATGCTCCTATATCTTCGTAATGTCTCCTGCGCCGTATGCTCCCAAGTGAATCGCGCTGCCTGCACCCGGCCTTTTTCGCTCAATTCCCGCCGTAACGCCTGATCTCCGAGCAGTTGTTGCGCTGCCGCCGCCATTTCGTTCACATCCGCCGGATCAAAAAGAAGGGCGGCATCGCCGGTCACTTCCGGCAGGCTGGAGGCGTTGCTGCAGGCCACCGGCGTCCCGCAGGCCATCGCTTCCAGCACGGGCAGGCCGAAACCTTCGTACAGGCTGGGGAAAACGAACAGTTCGGCGCCGGCGTACAGTGCGGGCAGATCAACATTGCTGACGGGGCCGAGAAAATGCACGGAATCAGTCACACGCAAGGATTCAGCCAGATGTTTGGCTTCGGGATAGCGCTCGTCCCAGGCGCCGGCGATCACCAAGTTCGTAGAGAACGATTTATCGTCGTTTTTGGGTATTGGGTATTGGGTATTGGGTGTTGCGTGTTGCGTGTTGCGTGTCCCGCCCTCCGACCTCCGACCTCTGCCCTCCGACCTCCGAACCCGCGCCCAGGCTTCGAGCAGGCGAGGCAGATTCTTGTGGGGCTTGTTGCTGCCAAGGTAGAGTGCGTAACGCTCGGGTAACGCCAGACGCCGGCGCAAATCAGCGATGGCCGCGGGCGCTTGGGGTCGGAAAATGGGGTCGGGGGCCAGGGGCGTGACGGTGATGCGCTCGGCGGGAATGCCGTACAGCGCCTGAAAATCGGCGGCTGTGGCCTGGGAGATGGCGACGAAAGCGTCGCTGTTGCGAATGGCCAGGCGTTTGAGCAGCTCGACGGAATGGGCGGTGGCGCGGGAGAAGTAGTGCGGGAAGCGGCGGGGGATGACATCGTACAGGGTGAGGATGGTGGGGACGCCGATGCGGTAGGGGCGCACGAAATAGGGGAAATGCACCAGGTCGGGCGCAAGGGAACGGATGAGCCTGGGCAACCATAACTGTTCTCGCCAGTGGCGGATGGGGATGGCGGTGGGGATGAGGCGGACGTTGGGGTGGGCTTCAAGGGGGGGTATTGGGTATTGGGTATTGGGTAGTGCGTGGTTGACGAGCAGCAGCAATTCGCCGTCGAGTTGGGGGACGAGGGCGGCGGCGAGGTTGTAGACGTAGCGCCCGATGCCGGGGAAGCGGTCCTGGATGGTGCGGGCGTCGAGGAGGATGCGCATGGGCGGGGTTAGCGGGTGGCGGCG
>DUEF01000119.1 GCA_011176555.1 Caldilineae bacterium | reverse complement strand
GGTGGATGAGCGGGACATGATTACCGGTTACCAGTTGCGCATCGATGACGGCAAACGCGAGGCTGTGCGGGCGCTAAAAGCGCTCAACTTCCGGGTGATCGCCTCCGGCGATTCCTACAACGACATGACGATGTTGGAGGAAGCCGACCACGGCATTCTCTTCCGCCCGCCCCCTAACGTCATCGCCGACTATCCCCAATTCCCGGTGACAACGGAATACGAAAAACTAAAGCATCAACTCGAAACGCTGTTGGGCTAGGCCAAGGCCATTCCACTGAGGCCACCGCCTACCCCACACTCTCCCCCACCGCCCGTTTCACCTCCGCCAGGCGTTCGCCGTGTAGTGGATAGCGAACCATGGCAAAAAACGCCATAATCATCGCCACAACGGGCGCAACGGTGATAAGCAGCCGCAAGCCGGTGGCGACGCCAGCCGGCTGGCTTTCCAAAGCGGGATTGTAACCCGTCAACGCCAACATGCCGCCCAGCATCACGCCCTGGGCCGCGAACGCGGCGCGGATCACGAAGCCATTCATGCCAAAATACATGCCCTCCCGCCGCGTTTCGGCCACCAACGAGTCCTCATCGATCACGTCAGCCAGGAGAATATCCCGCAGCATCAGCAGACCGGCCAGCCCCACGCCCAACGCCGCCGTGGTCGCCATCGCCTGGGGGTAGGACTGAACAAACAGCAGGGGCGTCAACAACAGACCGAACAACACCATCGCCGCCATGAGCGACTTGCGCGTGCCCCAATATCTGGCTGCCCATGCCCACAAGAAAAACGAAGGCACGGCCACCAAAAAAGCGGCTCCGCTGAGCAAACCCTGTCGAAGCCCGTCCGTCTCACCCAGCACATACTTGGCGTAGAGCGGCACCACCGCCGGCAACACCAGCAACGTGAACTCGACCATCAGATTCATCAACAAAAACCAACGAAAGGAGCGATTCTCGTACGTGTAGCGCAGAGCCTGACGAAAGGGCACTTCCGGCTCCTCCTGACCCCGGCCGCGTTCTCTGCTCCCCAGCAACGAAATGAAAAAAGCCAGTGTCGTCAGCCCCCCCAACAACATCCCCATCACGCCCCAACCAACCGTATCTGCGATCTCCTTGGTGAATGTGACCGCGAGAATGAGGGCCACGATGGCGAATGCCTGACGCCAGGCCGACACCGACGCCCGTTGCGCCTGATCCGGATACATCTCCGGGAATAGCGCCACGTAGTTGATGGTGATCGCCGACCACAACGTGTCGAAGATCAGCAACGCCGCCAGGAAATACCACCACAAAGCGCTCCACATCTGCCCTCCGCCGGCCACGAAACGATGCGGAGGAACCCACAAAGAGTAAAAACTGAGGCCAATGGGAATGCTCAGGCCCACAATCCAGGGGATGCGGCGGCCCCAACGCGTGCGAGTGCGGTCGCTGATTTGCCCGGCGATTGGATCATTGAACACGTTCCAGACGGTAAAGATCACCCAGGCCGCCGTCATGGCCAGGGGAGCCATGCGCAAAACATCCAGGTAATAAAACTGAATCCAGCCGATAAACGCCTGATACGACAGAGCGACGCCAAACATGCCGAAGGCATACGCTAATTTTTTACCGTAGGAGAATTGCACGAGGGGCCTCCTGGGAGATGTGGGTCATGCAGGAATCCAAGAACGAGTAACCAATAACATATAGCACTGCGCTACGCCCGCCGCTGGTGCTCACCCGACCGGGCGTGCCGAATCCCGCCGGCGTCGGGCTGCAGCAACTCCAGAGCGTGGGGCAAGACCGGCGCAACCACGGCGAATTGCTCGCGCACGGCCTTGGGGCTGCCCGAAAAATTCACGATCAGCGTACGGCCGCGAATGCCGGCGACGCCCCGAGAAAGCATGGCGTGCGGGGTCACTTGCAGGCCTGCGAGCCGGATCGCTTCCGCCAGGCCGGGCGCTTCACGTTCGATGACTGTGCGCGTCGCTTCCGGCGTCACATCGCGCGGGGCGAAACCGGTGCCACCGGTCGTCAAAACCAAAGCGAGCCCATCCTCATCCGCCCATTTACGCAAACGCCCGGCGATCATCTCCCGATCATCCGCGACCAACCCCACCATCAGTTCAGCCTCCAGCCAGAGCCCCTGCACCAGCTCGACCAACAGCGGCCCACTGCGATCCTCCGCCTCGCCCCTGGCGGCGCTGTCACTCACCGTGAGGATGCCGATTTTGTACGCCATGACGTGACCTCCGGATTATGAATCGGATATCAGATATTGGGTATTGGACATTCGCGACAAGTATCCAAAACCCCAATATCCATTACAAAAAAGACGCTGGGCATAGGATACCCAACGTCTTGGAATTCGACAACAAACCGGGTGGCGAAACGATGGCCTCGCCACATCCGGTTGTTCGAGTGTAGTAGGAAGTTCGGTTTAGCGCTTGGTGTACTGCGGGGCCTTGCGGGCGCGCTTGAGACCGGGCTTTTTGCGCTCTTTCGCCCGTGGATCACGGGTCATGAAACCGCCCTTCTTCAGGGGGGCTCGCAGTGTTTCGTCCGCCTCTGTCAGGGCGCGGGCGATGCCCAACCGCACAGCGCCAGCCTGACCGGTGATGCCGCCGCCTTTGACCAATACCGAAACGTTGAATTGGTTTTCGGTTTCAGTCAAGCGCAGGGGCTCGGTCAAACTGAGCTGATCCATCAGCCGCGGGAAGTAATCAGACATGGCTTTGCCGTTGATCACGATCTCGGGCGTTTCGCCAGCGGGGTACAGACGTACGCGGGCGGTCGCGTTTTTTCGGCGACCCACGGATTCGTAGTAGTATTGATTCTCAGTCATAGTCGAGTCTCACTTATAATTCCAGGGGTTGCGGGTTCTGAGCGGCGTGGGGATGGTCGGGCGCAGCATACACCTTCAACTTCCTGTACATTTTGCGGCCCAGGCGATTTTTCGGCATCATGCCTTTCACCGCCAGTTGCAAAACGCGTTCGGGATGCTTGTCCAGCATTGTGCGCAGGGTCGTTTCCTTCAATCCGCCCATGTAGCCACTGTGCCGATAGTACTTTTTCTGGTCGAGGCGTTTGCCGGTCACCCGAATTTTGTCGGCATTGACGATGATCACATAATCGCCGGTATCGACGTGTGGCGTGTAGATGGGTTTATGTTTGCCGCGCAAGATCCTGGCGACCTCGGTGGCGAGACGGCCCAAGGTTTTTCCCTCGGCGTCCACCACGTACCAGGTGCGCTCGATGTCTTCAGCTTTGGCGCTGTATGTCTTTCTCACTGAAACTTCTCCTTGTTACGTCTTACGTTTCACGCTAAAATGTCTTCGGGGTAAATAACCGCCTTCAGGATCAGGCCCTGGGGCGGGGCCGGCGAGGCCGATAGCGACCTGTCCGGCTGCTGTAACATCACTTCCAACTCATCGGGCTGGCGGCTACGCCGCCCCACCTCAACCAGAGTGCCAACGATGTTGCGCACCATGCGGCGCAAAAAGGCGTTGGCGGTGATGTCGAAATAAAGGTGCGGGGGTTCTTGCGTCCAGGTCGCCTGAAAAACGTGGCGGATGGTGATCTCGCCCTGGGGGGGCTGGCCGAAACTGCCGAAATCGTGGCTGCCGATCAAGTGGGCGGCGGCCTCGTTCATGGCGTCTACATCGAGATCCGGGCCAAGTTCCCAGGCATAACGGGATCGTAAAGGGGAATGCCCGGGCCACAGACCAACCTGATAGCGATACCAACGTTTGCTGGCGCTAAAACGGGGGTGGAATGTGGGCGGGGCCAGTTCGATGGTCTGAACAGCGATATCGGCGGGAAGTAGGGCGTTAAGCGCCCGCTGTAGTTCCGCCAGGCTGTGTCGCCACGAAGCTCGAAAGGCGATGACCTGTCCTTCGGCGTGTACGCCGGCGTCGGTGCGGCCTGCGCCAATCACCCGTACGGGGTTCTGTGTCAGGCGTAAGAGCACTCGCTCCAACTCGCCCTGCACTGTTCTGCCTTCCGCCTGGATCTGAAAGCCCAGGAGGTCGGAGCCATCATACTCGATAATGGCGCGGTGCAAGGGGAGATCGGCATTGGTCTCAGGCAACGTTACTCGACCAGCTCGATGATGGCCATGTGAGCGCCGTCGCCTTTACGCTGACCCATCTTGAAGATGCGGGTGTAGCCGCCGGCGCGGTCGGCGTAGCGATCGGCCAGATCATCATACACCACGGCAACCATGTCGGGATCAGCCAGGCGAGCTCGCAGCAAACGGCGGGCGTGCACTTCGCTGATGCGACCGGAATGGCTGCGTTTGGCAATGGTGATGAGGCGTTCGGCGCCGGGGCGGATGGCCTTGGCTTTAGCCAGGGTCGTTTCCACCTGACCGTAGCGAATCAGGTCGGTGATAAGATTTTTGTAAAGGGCCTTGCGGTGGCCTGAACTGCGGCCAAGGATTCGGCCTCGCTTTTGGTGTCGCATAGTAGTCCGCTCTTAGAGTCGGGGGCTCGTATCTAGTGTCGGAGCCCGCCAGTTGTCTGGTGTTAGAATCCTTCGGGCGTGTAATCGATATATTTTAAGTAGTCGTTTGTATCGAGTTTTTCAACCAATTCGTGCAGCGATTTGCGGCCAAAGTTGCGGATGGCCAGCATTTCGTCGTCGCCTTCTTCGAGCTTGAGTAGCACCTCACCCACACGGGTGATGCCGGCGCGTTTCAAGCAGTTGAAAGCGCGCATGCTCAAATCGAGTTCTTCGATCGGCTGTTCGACGATGTAACTGGGAATGGCGCTTTCGTCTTCCACAGGGGGCGATTCTTCCACGATCTCGACGCCTGCCACCATGGAAAACAGTTCCACCAATGAGCGCGCCGCCTGCTGCAAGGCCGTTTCGGGCGACAGGGCGCCATCACACCAAATCTCCATGATCAAGCGATCGAAGTCGGTGTGGCCGCCAACGCGGGCGCTTTCCACCGAGTAATTCACGCGGCGCACAGGGCTGAAGATGGCGTCGATTGGCATTTCACCAATGGGGAGCTTGGGGCGACCATCGGCATCCGCGGGCAGGTAGCCCTTCCCGGGAGAAACCGTCAATTCCATATCGAAATCGGCTTCGGCCGAATCCAACGTCAGCAGGTAAAGTTCGGGGTTGACGATCTCCACCTCTGGCGGTGCATTCAGGTCGGCAGCAGTGATGGGGCCAGGGCCTTGCGCCTGCACATAGATGCGTACAGGATCCTCGCTAAACAGCTTTAAGCGAAGCTTTTTAAGATTCAGTATCAGTTGAGTGGTGTCCTCTCGGGCATGCGGAATGGCGGAAAACTCCTGATACACATCGTTGATCCGCAGGGAAGTGACTGCCGCACCGGGCAATGCCGAAAGTAGAACACGTCGCAGGGCGTTACCCAGCGTAATGCCGAAACCACCCTCAAGCGGACCAATTTCAAAGCGCGCGTACTTCTCTGTACTCGCCGTACAATCAATCTTAGGCATAACAGGTTGTAAGTCCTGAGTAAACACTTGGTCCTCCGTGAGGTTTCCTCGCCTTTAAGGGACGTAGAAAACGAGCGTTTTTGAGCCAACGTCGCGCAAAGCCAGAGGCCTGCGCCTTGCAATTACCGGCTATAGTACTCGACGATGAGTTGCTCGTTGATCGGGACATCTTGTATGTCCTCGCGAGCCGGTAAATCCGCCACCTGGCCAGACATCGCAGCGGCGTCGACAGTCAGCCATTTGGGTGGCGTGTGCTGTCCCACAGACTCAGCGACGTCTTTGAAATAGGTCAAGTTCCGGCTTCTCTCAGAAACCTGGATAACATCACCAGGACGCACCGAGTAGGAGACAATGTCCACCTTGCGGCCATTCACCAAAAAGTGACCATGCGTCACCAGCTGGCGGGCCTGGGCGCGGGAATCGGCGAAGCCGAGACGGTAAACGACGTTGTCCAAACGACGTTCCAGCAACTGCAAGAGGGTTGCACCGGTCAGCCCTTTCACTTTCAGAGCCTGACGGAAGTAACTGCGGAACTGGCGCTCGTAAACGCCGTAGATGCGGCGCACTTTTTGTTTTTCGCGCAACTGGCGTCCAAAGTCAGAGACCTTGCGGCGCATGCGGCGTCCGCCATGCAATCCTGGGGGTTGGTTTCGTTTTTCGATTGCGCATTTGTTCGTGTGGCAACGCTCTCCCTTCAGGTAGAGTTTCATGCCTTCACGGCGGCAAAGTTTGCAAACAGAATCGGTATATCGAGCCATTGACTTACTTGATCCTCCAGCGTCTCACAACGCGGGTGCTAGAATGGAAACGCGGTGATTTTTGGCGATGACTGGTGACAGCCAAACGCACCGCTTCTTAGACGCGACGCTTCTTGGGCGGCCGGCAGCCGTTATGGGGCAGGGGCGTGACGTCGGTAATCGAAGTCACGGTCAAACCGGCGTTCATCAAGGTGCGGATAGCAGCCTCGCGGCCGGGTCCAGGGCCCTTGACAAAAACGTCGATCTCGCGTACGCCAAAATCACTGGCCTGACGAGCCGCACTGCGACCAGCCAACTGGGCGGCATAGGGCGTGCTCTTGCGGGAGCCCTTGAAGCCCGAACTGCCAGCGCTGGCCCAGCATAGGGTGTTGCCCTGCTTGTCGGTGATTGTAATGATTGTGTTGTTGAAGGTGGCCTGAATATGCGCCTGAGCTTGCGGCACTTTGCGGCGTTCCTTCTTCGGACCTGAACGGCGGCCACGAGTTTGTCTTGCCATGGGTTTGCTTACTCCAGAACAGTGTGCTGTAGTGGGCGTTAAATAAAGAGATTGTCGATTACTTACGAGCGCGCTTGCGGCCGGGCACGGTCTTGCGAGCGCCGCGCTTGGTACGGGCGTTGGTGCGCGTGCGTTGACCGCGCACGGGCAGGTTCAAGCGATGGCGGCGGCCACGATAGCTGCCGATTTCGCCCAGGCGCTTGATGTTCATCTGCACCTCGCGGCGCAGATCACCTTCGACCAGGTAGTTGCGGTCGATCACATCACGCAAACGGGCGATCTCATCTGTGGTCAATTCGTTTACCCGCTTGTTTTCAATACCGGTGATGGCCATGATTTCTTTTGCCGAAGTCCGGCCGATACCGTAAATATACGTCAGGCTAATTTCAATGCGCTTGTCGCGAGGGATATCGACGCCAGCGATACGAGCCATAGTTCCTCCGTTAATGTCCTAACCAGGAGAGCGTGTCACTTAGAGCAACCGACCAAAGATCTTCGGCGGCGCTCGGTGTTGAAGAGTTGGTTCTTAACCTTGCCGTTGCTTGTGTTTAGGGTTCGTGCAGATAACGCGCACAACGCCGCGACGACGAATGATCTTGCAGTTATCGCACATTTTTTTGACTGACGGTCTTACTTTCATGATCGGTTTTGCTCCTTGCGACAAGGATGTGGACGCCGACGCCATGATTTTGCGCTCGACGATTTATAACAAAGTGAGAATTCTGGGAGCGCCATTCAGGATGGCGATGCTGTGCTCAAAATGGGCGCTCAAGGTTCCGTCCTGCGTTCGCACCGTCCAGCCATCCGTATCGGTGGTGGTCAGCCAATGGCCAACGCTCACCATCGGCTCAAGGGCCAGGGTCATGCCCCGCCGCAAACGCAGGCCGGTGCCCGGATCACCGTAGTTGAGGACTTCAGGCGATTCGTGCATTTCACGGCCGACGCCATGACCGGTGAACTCGCGCACGACAGAAAAATGGTGGGACTCGACGTAGCTCTGGACGGCAGCGGAGATGTCGCCCAGACGATTGCCCGCCTTGGCCATCTCGATGCCGGCCCATAAAGCGCTCTCGGTGACGGCGAGCAAGCTCTGAGCCTCCAGGGAAATCTCGCCCACTGGATAAGTCCAGCCGCTATCGCCAACCCAGCCTTTGTACGTGGCTCCAACATCGATGCTGATGATGTCGCCCTCGGCCAGGGTCACGCGCGGGTTGGGTATCCCGTGTACGATTTCATCATTTATTGAGGTGCAAATAGCAGCGGGGTAACCGTGGTAACCCAGGAAAGTGGGGGTGGCGCCGCGGCTGTAGATGACATCTCTGGCGATAGCATCCAGTTCAGCGGTCGAGACGCCCGGTCGGATATGCTTGCGCAATGCTTCATGGGTCAGGGCCACAATGCGGCCCGCTTCTCGCATCAAGGAAAGCTCGCGTGCATCACGCAAAGCAATGCCAGAAGTCCGTTTACGCGCGGTGAACAAAGAATCAATCATCAGAGATTACGTTATCAAAGGTGCGGAAAAACTGCTCTGCTTCGGCGAAGCCGAACCATCTAACGAATGAAGCCTTCATAATGGCGCATCAACAACTGCGCCTCCAATTGCTTCATGGTGTCCAACACCACACCGACGACAATGAGCAAGCCGGAACTGGTGATCAGGAGCGAAGAGCTGCCCAAACCAGGCTGCTGCAACACCAATCCTACCAGCCAGGGCAGGATGGCAACAAAGCCAAGGAAGAGCGCGCCCACCAGGGTGATGCGACTGACGACGCGATTCAGGTACTCTTCCGTGCGACGTCCAGGCCGAATGCCGGGGATGTAGCCACCCTGGCGTTGCAAGGTCTCGGGCAGGTTTTGCTGGCGGAAAATGACATCGGTGTAGAAAAAGGTGAAGGCGACGACAAGCAAGAAGTACATAATCCAGTAGAGGCTGCTGCCGACACTAAAGTAGGTGACGATGAACGTGCCGATACTGGCAATCCAGGCGACGCTGGACAACTGCATGTACGAAGCGATGGTGCTGGGGAAGATGAGCAAACTACCGGCAAAGATCAGCGGGATCATGCCAGCGCTGTTGACGCGAATCGGCACATGGCTGCTCTGCCCGCCCACCATCATCAGGCGGTTGCCGCGCATGGTGCGCACTCGCTTGCCGTAGCGCACGGGAATGCGACGCTGGCCTTCCTGCACGTAAACAATCAGCAATACCGTCAGAACCGTGATGATCAGGAAAATGATGACCAGGAAAACGCCATTCGTGCCGGCCAACAGACCGCCAATGCGCGGGAACATGTTGCCGACAATGCCGCCGAAAATGATCAACGACACGCCATTGCCGATGCCCTGCTCGGTGATCAGATTACCTAACCACAAAGCGACCATACTGCCGGCCAGCATCGATATGACAATAGATGAAGTCAATAGTGGTGCGTTGGCGAAGCCGAACTCGGGCAAAACCGAGCCGCCAAAAGCGCCGCTCGCCATCACTGCCGCCTGGCCGTAGCCCTGGAGCAGCGCCAGCGGCACTGTCAAATAAAGTTGGTACTGATTAAGCTTCTGCCGGCCAGCGTCTCCATCCTTGGAGATCTCTTGCAGCTTGGGGATGATCGGGATCAGCAATTGGAAGATAATCGAAGCCGTGATGTAAGGATAAACGCCTGTTGACATCACCGAGAAGTTCGACAGGGCGCCGCCACTGAGCAAGTCGAAGAAATTGGCCAGATCGTTCTCAAAAACGCCGCCAAGCGCCGCTTCATTCACACCGGGGACCGGAATCTGCGCCAGAAGGCGGTACAGAATCAGAATCCCCAGCGTAAACAACAGCTTGTTGCGAAGCTCTGGTAAACGGAATGCGCTACGTAAGGCAGTTAGCATAACAATGTCCTCCAGCTTGGTCAGTCTACGACTTCGACCGTACCGCCGGCAGCCTCAATTTTCTCGCGAGCGCTGGCAGAAAAGCGCTGGGCTTTGACGTGCACAGCAGTGTTAATTTCGCCGTCGCCCAAAATCACAACAGGGCCGCCATTCGGACGGATGATGCGGGCGGCAGCCAGTGCGTCAGGCGTAATTTCAGCGCCGGCTTCAAACAACTCGGCCAAAAGCGAGACGTTGACAGGCTGGTATTCGACGCGAAAACGGTTGGTGAAACCGCGCAAGGTGGGAAGACGACGCACCAGGGGCAGCTGGCCGCCCTCGAAGTACGGGCCTTTACCCCCGCCTGAACGCTTGTTTTGGCCTTTCTCACCGCGACCGGCGGTCTTGCCCTTGCCGGCCGAGATGCCGCGGCCCACGCGTTTGCGCGGTTTTGTCGCGCCTTTTGGTGAATGTAAATCGTGCAATTTCATGCAGCACGCTCCTCGACCGTCACCAGATGACGGACTTTGTTGATCATGCCACGGATCACGGGCGTATCATCATGTTCGACCACATCGCCCAGGCGATGCAAGCCCAATGCTCGGATCGAACCGCGTTGGCGTCGATTGTAGCCAATCACGCTTTTTCTATAGGTGATAACCAGCTTTTTCTGGGCGTCTTTCGTACTCATCACTTACTTCTCCAAATGATCTTGAATCCAGAACGGCTGGCTCTTGGCCAGGGGCACGCCACGGCGTCGGGCGACTACATCGGGGGACTGCAATTCGCTCAGAGCCTGGTAGGTGGCCTTGACCACATTGAGGATGTTGGCGCTTCCCATTGATTTGGTGAGAATGTCCTTGATGCCCGCGGCCTCGACCACGGCGCGCACGCCGCCGCCTGCAATTACGCCGGTGCCGGGTGAGGCGGGGCGTAACATGACCTTGGCGGCGCTAAAACGGGTGGTGATCTCGTGAGGAACGGTGGTGCCCACCATCGGCACCAAGATCATGGTTTTTCGCGCTCGCTCGGAACCCTTGCGGATCGCCTCGGGAACCTCGCGCGCCTTACCGATGCCGATGCCCACGCGGCCCTTGCCATCACCAACAACGACAACGGCGCGGAAGGCGAAGCGACGACCGCCCTTTACCACTTTGGCGGTGCGGGCCAGGTGCACAACGCGTTCATCAAATTCGTCTTGCGTATCTCGGGAACGTCGATCTTGTCTGGTAGCCATTCAGTGTCTCCTACTTGCTTGCAGTCGGTTTCGATAGGCGGGCTAGAACTTTAGCCCAGATTCACGCGCGCCTTCCGCCAGCGCCTTGACGCGGCCATGATAGGGAAACCCGCCGCGATCAAAGACGATGGTGCTGATGCCGGCGTCCATGGCGCGCTTGCCGACCAATTCGCC
>DUEF01000118.1 GCA_011176555.1 Caldilineae bacterium | reverse complement strand
CCGCTGAAAGCATCTAAGTGGGAAGCTCGCCTCAAGATTAGATCCCCCGTCCTATAAGGACATAAGTGCACTGGAAGACTACCAGTTTGATAGGCGGCAGGTGTACGCACAGCAATGTGTTTAGCTTAGCCGTACTAATGCACGAGGGCTTAACCTACTCGAGAGACGGTGATCGAAATTCAATCCTATTCAGTTTTTAGGGCGCCAATAATGCACCCTGATTAACAAATATCGTGAATAAAGCTTCTTTGGTGATTCTAGCGAAGAGGAAACACCCGGTCCCATTCCGAACCCGGCAGTTAAGCTCTTCAGCGCCGATGGTAGTTGGGGGGCAGCCCCCTGCAAGAGTAGGTCATCGCCAAGGAAGCTTTTTCTATTTGCGCTGGAATGTAGGGCTGATGAACGGGAAAGGGCGCACTCCGTCGCTCCACCCTCCGGGTGGACGCGCTGGTCGAAGGCGGATTTTTGTTCGTGAAACAGAACGAACGGTCGGGCGAAGGTCGCACCTTGCTTTCGGAATCACTCTTTAGCCTGGCGTTGTCGCCAAATTCACCCGTGGGAGTTATTTTGCGTCAATAGTGGATGGTGTTATAGTTGGCTGACATAAAGTTTTGTCGATTTGGAACTCAGTGGATCGGTACACCTGTAAACTTGAGTGACAAATCCCCGGTTTACTGGTGTACGAATTCATTAGCCAGACCGGTTCCATCACCAACATTCATTTGTTTTTGGAGGATTTGAAAAGATTTACATGGATGTTCCCTTAGGCTTGGCGCTCGGCGCGTTGGCGCTGTCGCTATTGCTGTTGACGCTTGTGATCATGGCGGAGGTGTCAATGGCGACCATTAGCCGAGCGCATATTCGAAAACTGGGCGAGGAAGGGATTGCTTCAGCGAAGTTGATCGAAGCGTTTTTGCAAGATGCAGAGCGTTTTCTGGGGGGCGTTTTGGTGCTCAAAACCCTGGCGATTTCCGGAGCCGTGGTCGCTACCGTTTGGCTGGTCATGACCTATGGGGGGGGAGGCATGCTGTTGCAAGCTTTTATCGCGCTCTTTGTGGCGCTGCTGCTGCTGCAGGTCGTAAGCCGGGTGTTGGCCATTCATCATCCCGTTTCGGTGGCGATGTGGCTAGTGCGACCAGTGCGGTGGCTCGTTTTTCTGGTTTCGCCCCTCACCTGGATTTTGGTGCGCGTGATTCAGCGCCTGGGCGGCGGGGATGAAAGCCAGGTGCGTGATGTTTTTATGACTGAAGATGGCTTGCGCTTGCTCTTGAACCTGGGCGATGAGGAGCGTTTCATCGAGGCCGAAGAACGCCAGATGATCGACAGCATCTTTCGGTTCAGTGAGACCCATGTCGAGGAGGTGATGGCGCCCCGCGTAGATGTGGTGGCGCTGGAGCAGGAGGATACGATCCGACACGCTCTCGATACAATTGTCGAGGCGGGGCATTCGCGTATTCCCATCTATCGAGACACCATCGACAAGATCGTGGGCGTGCTCTATGCCAAAGATCTGCTGAGTGTTTTTCGCGACGGCAGGACGGACGTCTCTATCAAAGAAGTGATGCGCAAACCTTATTTTGTGCCTGAATCGGCGATGGTGGATGATTTGTTGGAAGATTTGCAGCACAAGAAGGTTCATTTGGCCGTTGTGGTGGACGAGTACGGCGGCACCGCCGGCGTCGTCACTATTGAAGATCTTCTGGAGGAAATCGTTGGCGAAATCCAGGACGAGTACGATTCCGAATCGCCCATGCTTGAACAGATTGGCGAGGGCGTTTACGTCGCCAACGGTCGTATCGATATCGACGATCTCAATCGCGATCTGGGCGTGCATCTACCCGATGAAGAGGAAAGCTATACGCTGGCCGGTGTGATTTATTCTCAGTTGCAGCGCGTGCCTGACGTCGGCGATGTCGTCGAATTGGATGATGTGCGTCTGGAAGTGCTGGAGGTGACGGACAATCGCATCGAACAAGTGCAGGTGGCGTTGCAGCAACCGTCCGGCTCCGAATCCGAGTCTGCCACCACGGAGAAAGAACGTTGACATCCGCAATGAACACACAAAAGTTACTGGATATGGCCCAGTCCGCGCGGGATCGAGCTTATGCACCCTACTCCCACTATGCGGTGGGGGCGGCGCTGCTAACCGAGTCCGGCAAGATTTTTACAGGCTGTAATGTCGAAAATGCCGTCTATCCAGCCACATGCTGCGCCGAGCGCGTGGCCATCTTCAAAGCCGTATCGGAGGGGCATCGGCAATTCCGCGCGATTGTCGTGGCCACCGAGGATGGCGGCAGCCCTTGCGGCGTCTGCCGGCAGGTCATGCGGGAGTTTTCGCCTGAGATGATCGTTTTTATCATGGATGCCGCGGGCAAGGTGCGCGAAACCTCGGTGGCCGCACTCCTGCCTGACTCCTTTGGGCCCGAAAATCTCGGTCGCGCCACCGGTTCGGGTTGAGCAATGCCGCGTTATCGCACGTACCGCACGCGAGCCATCGTTCTCAAGCGTCGAGACCAGGGTGAAGCCGACCGGGTGTTGACGGTTTTCACACCGAACATGGGTAAGCGCACCGTGATGGCGCGCGGCGTGCGCAAAACCGCCAGTCGCAAGGCCGGGCATCTCGAACCTTTCACTTACACGGCCTTGCTGATGGCGCAGGGCAAGACCTGGGACGTCGTCACGCAGGCCGAGACGGTGATCAGTTTCCGGGCTTTGCGCGAGGATTTGGACAAAACCGCCCATGCTTACTATTTTGCCGAACTGGTGGACGCCTTTACCCAGGAGCGTGACAGCCATCCCGAATTATTCGATCTGCTGCTGCACTCGCTGGAGTGGCTGGAAACGAGCGAGAATCCACCGTTGCTGGCTCGTTGGTTCGAGCTGCGGCTGCTGCGCTTGACCGGTTTTCAGCCCCAATTGTTTCATTGTGTCGAATGCGGTGAGGAGATTCAGCCGGTGACCAATTACTTCAGCCTGGAGAAAGGCGGCGTGCTTTGTCCCAAACACGGCGAAGGCGGGCGCGGGACCGAACCGATCGCGGTGGGCGTGCTCAAAATTTTGCGCTATCTTCAATCCCAACCTTATGTCACCGTCTCTCGCCTGCAATTATCGCCTGGCCGTTTGCGTCAGGTGGAGAAGGTGTTAGCCGCCCACATCCGCTACGTTTTGGAACGAAAATTGAAGTCGCCGAAATTCATCCAGGCGCTGACGCGATACTGATTTACTACACAGGCCTTTGTTTCCATGACGACGTCACTCCACCATTTCGCCGCCGATCTCCCCAAAATTGAACTACACATCCACCTTGAAGGCGCTATTTTACCGCGCACAGTCCTCAAACTGGCGAAACGCCACAGCGTAGACTTGCCCGTCGCCGATGAGGAAGGTCTGCGTCAGTGGTATCGATTCACGGATTTCAAGCACTTTATCGAGATTTATCTCGTCATCCAGGACCTACTGCGCACACCTGAGGATTTCGAGTCGGTGACTTACGACTTCGGGCGGGAAATGCAGCGACAGAATATCCGTTATGCCGAGGCCACCTTCACACCCTTCACCCATCTTTGGCAGGACAAGGGGCTGACCCCCGCCGATTTGATCGCGGGGCTGGATGCCGGTCGTCGCCGGGCCGCACGGGATTTCGGCGTCGAGATCGCCTGGGTGCTGGACATTCCCCGCAATCTCAGCTTCGCTGATGGCGAATACACCGGTTTCGCCAGCGATCCCACAGTGGAGATGGCGCTGGCCTGGCGGGATCGGGGCGTGGTGGCCCTGGGGTTGGGTGGCAACGAGGTTGGCGCGCCGCCCGAACCGTTCGCACACGCCTTTGCTGCGGCCCGCGCCGGCGGTCTGCATAGCGTTCCCCATGCCGGCGAGATGCTCGGGCCAGAGAGCGTGTGGGGTGCAATACGAGCGCTGGGGGCGGAGCGCATCGGTCACGGTGTGCGTGCGATTGAGGATCCGGCGTTGGTGGATTATCTCGTCCGGCAGCAGACGCCGCTAGAGGTGAACCCGACCTCCAATCTCTGTTTGGGCGTGTACCCGACCTACGATGCTCACCCGTTGCGACGTTTGTGGGACGCCGGCGTCTACGTCACCGTCAACAGCGACGACCCGCCCCTGTTTAACGCCACGCTCAATCAGGAGTACCGGGTGCTCATCGACTATTTCGGCTTCGACGCCGCCATGCTGGAGCAGATCACGCTGAATGCGCTGCGGGCCAGTTTTTTGCCTGCTGTGAAGAAAGAAGCCCTGGAACGAGATTTTCTGACAGCGTTTGCGGTCTTGCGCGCCAAACACGGCCTGGCGGATTCACGATGAAGCCTATTCAGTTTATCGGTGAGCGCATCGACGTGCAGTTCGATACAGCGCCAACCTTCTCCAAAACGCCGGGTTGTCCTGATGGCTTCATCTGGCAGGGCGAGACCTACCGCATAACCGAGTTGCTCAGCGAATGGCGCGATGTTGGGCGGCGGGGACGTATGGCCAGCAACATGCGGCCGGCGCACGCGAAGATGGCCGAACGACGCGGCTCGTGGGGCGTGGGGCGCTTCTATTTCCGGGTGCGCACCGACGCCGGGCGCATTTTCGATCTCTACTATGATCGAGCACCGGGCAAGGCCGGGGACCGAAAAGGCTCTTGGCTCCTCTTCCGCGAGATGGCGGGCTGAACATCGATCAACGAAGTTGTGACCCGGGACGGGTTTCTCGCATCTAACATCTCTGACACCCTGATCCTTTGCGATCGAACACCTCAAAAGCAAGGAGACTTTCCCTCATGGACATGATCATCGACTTCCCCGGGGGCGCGCGCGTCGACGCCCATTTTGGCCCTTTCAGCGTGCCCACCGACCAGCCGCCCATCGCCTCGGCCCCGACGCCGTTCGCCACTTTCCTGGCTTCCATCGGCGCCTGCGCCGGTATCTACGTGCTGGGTTTCTGCCAGCAGCGCGGCATCCCCACCGATAACATCCGCATCGTGCAGAGCCTGGACTATAATCCTTACACGCGCCTGATCACCAAAATTAAGCTCGACATCCAATTACCGCTGGAGTTCCCCGAGAAGTACAAGAGAGCGGTGATTCGTTCGGCTGACCAATGTGCGGTGAAAAAGCATTTCGAGAACCCGCCCGCGTTCGAGATTTTCACATCAACCAATGGCGCTTGACGGGGAAGACAGTAATTCGGTGCGTCATTGATGAACATTACAGAAATAAAACGGTAAGAGGTTGGAGCGACCTCCGGGAGGTGGTGGCAAGGATTCTTGTTGAAAGACAGGCGCTTCGCCAGTTAAATCTTTCGGAAATGACGACATTTCATCGCCACCTCCCGGAGGTCTTGGTTACCTGATTATGTATTGAAGGTTCATCAAAGACGCTGGTGTTTTCATCACTCGCCCACCCGTTCCATTCGGAATGTGTGGGCGTTTTCGTAGTCTTCTCTAGGGGGCACTTTTGAATTGTTTCTAGCGAAGAATCTCGGCGTCAACGTACCGTGAGACCCTTCGCTGGCGTTTCGTGCTTGCCGGAGTTGGGTGTTTGATTCGCTCAGGGTGACACAATGAAGTAAGTGTCCGGTAGTTAAATTGTTATGGCCGCGGAGATGTCGTTGTGTGGATGCCGGACACGATTGATCTATTAGCCACATCATAGCAATCAAATACGGGATGGTGTATGCTTAAGGACGGAAGTGAAAATCGATGACCCCCTCAAATCCGCTCTGGCTCACCATCGAAGGGAAGATGTCGTAAAATGATGCACAACATCCTCATTTTGGGCGGTTACGGCAACACCGGCCGGCCCATCGCCGAACTGCTGTTACAGGAAACGAATTGTCGGGTGGTGTTGGCTGGGCGGAATCGAAAAAAGGCCGAAGCTGCCGTCAGCGAGCTCAATGATCGCTTCGCCGGTGACCGGACGACTGCTGCTGTGGTCGACGCGGCTGATGTCGTCAGCCTGAACAAGGCCATGACCGGCGTCGATCTGGTGGTCGTGGCCTCCAGCACAGCGGCATACGTGGAACAGGTGGCCACGGCCGCTCTGGACGCTGGCATCGATTATTGTGACATGCAGTATTCCACAGCGAAATTGGCGGTGTTGCAGGGGATGGCGGCGCGTATTCAGGCGAAAGGACGCTGTTTTATCACGGACGGTGGATTTCATCCCGGCCTACCCGCGGTCCTGGTGAGGGGCATCGCTCCGCGTTTCGACCGGCTCGATAGCGCCAGGGTGGGCAGTGTCATCAAAATCGACTGGCGCGGCCTGGAATTCAGTCCGGCCACGGTGGAAGAAATGGTGACGGAGTTCCTCGATTTCAAAATGCTGGCATTCGAGGAGGGCGAATGGCGTCAGACGAGTTGGTGGTCGATGTGGAAACCGTTGACCATGGATTTTGGGGAGCCCTTCGGAAAGCAATACTGCGTGCCCATGTTCCTGGAGGAGATGCGATCCCTGCCGGAGCGTTACCCCACCCTGCATGACACCGGTTTCTTCGTCGGCGGCTTCAATTGGTTCGTCGATTGGGTTGTGATGCCCGTGGGCCTGCCCTTGCTCAAACTGTCGCCCAGGCGGATGACGCAACCGGTGGGCAGGTTGATGGAGTGGGGGCTGAAACGCTTCTCTAAACCGCCTTATGAGGCGCTGCTGAAATTGGAAGCAGAGGGGATGCGTGCAGGTGAGCGGCAACGCATCGACCTCATCCTCTCTCATCCTGACGGTTATCTATTCACCGCCATCCCGGTGGTGGCCTGTCTGCTGCAATATCTCGATGGCTCCGCCAGGCGCTCCGGGCTATGGCTGCAAGCGCACTTCGTCGAGCCGGAACGAATGCTGGCGGACATGGCGCGCCTGGGCGTTGGCGTGCGGCTGTCGGGACAGTAAAATAAGCGAGGCTACCGCCGGGCTGGATCGGCCCAGACTGCGGCGCAGGTGGGCAATTGCAACCGGCCTGGGGCGCGCTGAGGAGGATTTCAACCTGACAGGTTAGCCTGCGCCAGCGTCGCCCGGTCGCTTTCCCGGTTCACCAACGTCAGCCGCGATCGCGGGCACATTATGCGCGGGCGTGAGGGCATCCACCAGATCCTTCGGGTTTTGCCGCTCAAAATCGCCAGTTATCTGTCAACTCGTCGCACTTATGGCGATGAGGACTTGCTTTCACAGAGGAAATTCAAAGGTTTGTTGCATCCGCAACGCCCGCAACGTCACCCACTTGCTGGGCCGACCTTTCTGCTCGATATCCGACCACATTTTTCCCTTCAGGCTATTTCCCAGCTTCCAGCGGCCTTGAGCATCCTGCTTGTCGAGGATGAATTGGATAGCGTTGGCCAGGCGCGGGTCGTCGCTGTAGCCGAGATCGACCAGATTTTGCACGGTTTCCAGCACATCGCTCCAGTAGGTGAGGGGGAAGCCGAGCTTGAACCAGGTGGAGCTGACGCGCTGGGTGTAGGGATAGTCGGCCACGGCGGGGTCGCGGCTGAGCAAGAACTCCGCACCACGGTCGAGGGCATGTTGGATGGTGGGGCTGCGTTCGGGGGCGGGGATGGCAAGCAATGCCTTCAAGGCTTTGTTAGCGCCCCAGGCGCAGGGCTGCCATTCATTGGCCGAACAACAAAAGCCCGGGCCACATGTCCCCGATTTGAGGTACTGGAAATCACGCTCGGCGGTGATAGAGCGGGCCAGCCAGTCAAGGGCCGTCTGTACCCGCCCATCGTCGCGGAAGCCCAGCCGTAGCATCGCCCAGATGAGATTGCCGTTCAGACAAGGGGCTGCACCGCTGGGGACCGGCTTTTGGTAGGCAGAGAAAGCGCCGTTTTTGGCGATGCTGTGTTCCAGGACGTATTCACAGCCGCGTTGGACGCGCTCGTCCCCGGCATCGGCGCCTAACTCGGCCAGGAAGATGATTTGCCAGATGGTGCTGCGGTATTTGGGCGAGTAGCCGCCGCCTGGCTTCACCCAGTAGCCGTCGGGATGTTGGGCATCGAGGATGGCGGGCACAGGGCCAGTGGCCATGATGGCGGCCCTGGCCTCCTGCACCTCGGGATCATCCGCCGCTCGGCCCAGCAGATCGGTGAGGGCGAAATAACGGATGGCCGGGTTAACTGGGTCGGGTTCCAACAGCCAGGGGAGAGAATCGGCCTTGAGGGGATTATTCCAGGACGTCATGTTTCTGCCCAAGTGCGTTGCATCTCATGTTTTCACCCCTGCGCCTGTAACAGCCGGAACAACGTCTTCTGCGCCAGGATATCGTGGCTGACGATGCCCACCACGTCGCCGTTGTCGACCACGGGCATAGCCGAGATCTCGTAGGTTTCCAGGTTCCGCAAGAGATCGAGGATGTTGTCTTCGGGGCTGGCGGTGATGATGTCGCGGGTCATGATCTCGGACACGGGCGCGCTTTCGGGGCTGGCTGTGGCCGTGGCTTTGGTGATGTCCCAGTCGGTGACGACGCCGACCAGTCCGCCCTGTTCATCCACCACGCCGAGCATCTCGTTCGGGTCTTCCAGCAGCATCTGCGCGGCCTCACGCACCGTGCGGTCGGGTGAGATCGTGGCCAGGGGCTCCATGATGTCGGCGATGCGGCGGAAGCGTTCGCTGGAGGCGATGCGGTTGATGCTGATCTGTTCGGCGGCCTCCACCGGCAGCAGATCGGGGTCGGCCACGAGCAAATCCACCAATTCCTGCATGTTACGGCGCATGACCTCTTCCCGTTTTCTGATCCCGGCCTGCAGGCGTCGCCCGGCCAGTTCCGCCAATTCATCCTGGTGCTCCTCCAGCCAACGTTCAATCGCTTCGCGATCGCCCATCGCTTCCTGCGGCGGGTGCAGGTGCGCCGGCGTTTTGATCATGTGTTCCTGCGCGGCGAAAATCACGCCACCGGAATTGACCAGGAAATCGGAGGCGATGACCGCGCCAGCTTGCCAATACACCGTTCGTTCCATCCTCATGCGGGCGGCGCGGCGGGCGGGAATGGGCGAATAGGTGTTGGCGCCCTCCACGATCATCGCCCACTTGCCCATACGATCGGTGGTCATGGCGGGATTGCTGCTGGCGTCGACATCCAGGTAATTGGCGACAGGCGCGGCCGGCACCAGACAGAAGGCGGATTCACGTAGCAGGTCATTGGGTGCGTTGGAGAATTTCGTTTCGGGATTAGATGAGCGTTTGTCGAAGAGGAAGTTGTTGAAAAAGGGGAACGTCACCATACCGCGGTCATCGCGCAGGGCGAAAAGTTCGTGGACTGGCAGGCCCTGCTCGTTGTAAAGATAACCGTGGGCGTCGCTCACGCCCACAATCCGCGGTTGCGGCTCCCATTCCAACAGCATGGCGGCGGCGTGCGCGCCCACAGCGCCGAATCCCTGGATGAGGATGGTCAAATCCTCCCGCGCCGGCACCACCAGATCCGAGAATTGCGGTAAGACCTTCAGGCGTTCCATCTCCCCGAGCAGGGCGTCGATGGCGATGACCACGCCGCCGGCCGCGCCGCCCAATTGGTCGATGCGATTGCCTCCCATGTCCACCGGCTTGGAGAGAGCGCTGTCCAGCCCGTTTTCGATGGCGATGGTTTTCATGTCGCTGTCATTGGTTCCTACATCCGGGCCGGGCAGGTAGATGTCGCGGTAGCGATAGATCAGGTGGGCCCAGCCCCGCACGATTTCGTCGTGTTCTTCGTCCGAAACGGTGCGGTCAGGGGCCACAATGCCCGACTTCCCGCCGCCGTAAGGCAGATCAGCGGCCGCGTTCTTCAGGGTCATGCCCCGGGCCAGATTGAAAATGGTGGAGGGTTTGACGCCGGGCAGCATACGGATGCCGCCCATCGAAGGCTGGCCCATCGCCAGGTTATCCACCACCAAATAGCCGCCGATGTCAAGATCGCTTTCCTCGTCCCACATGCACACCACCAGGCGCGGTCCCAGTTTGTCCGGCTCGATGCCCAGCCTGTTCAAACGCTCCACATCCGACGTGCGGAATTCCATGAACGCCAACGGGCCTTCACGTCGCAAACGGTTATTCCAGGTCCGCTCCGGCAGCACATCATGTAAAAACGCATTCATTTGTTTTGGGATCATCGTCGATCATCTCCTTGTGGGAATGACCAAAGATTAAAGTAGGGTCTCCTTCGACAACCATTAATCTTTGATCTTTGATTTTGAATTTCAAAACCCTGCGGACGGGCAGATATCGTTCAACACGCAGTTGGTGCAATCGGGTTTGCGGGCGGAGCACACGCGGCGGCCATGAAAAATGAGCAAATGGGCGATGTCGATCCAGTCCTCGCGCGGAACCAGCGCCATCAGATCTTTCTCAATTTTGTTTGGATTCTGGTTCGTGGTCAGGCCCAGGCGATTGGTCAGGCGCTTGACGTGCGTGTCCACGACAATGCCATCGGCGATGTGGTAGGAAACGCCCAGCACCACGTTGGCGGTTTTGCGGGCGACGCCGGGCAGTTTCGTCAATTCGGCCATATCCGCCGGCACTTCGCCATCATGCTCGAAGGCGATGATCTGCGACGCTTCCTGGATGTGCCTGGCTTTGTTGCGGTAGAAACCGGTGGAGCGAACCGCTTCTTCGATGTCGGTGCGTTGGGCCTCAGCCATGGCCCTGGGGGTGGGAAACCGCGTAAACAGTTCCGGTGTGACCTTGTTCACGCGTTCGTCGGTGCACTGCGCTGAGAGGATCGTGGCGACCAGGAGTTGATAGGGATTGTCGTGGTTCAGGGCGCAGCAGGCGTCGGGGTGCTCGGCCCGCAGACGGCGAATGATTTCGGGGATGCGCTCTGCGGGCGGCGAGGCGGGGGTGAGCAGGGTCGCGGTGGTCATGCTTTATTCTACCACGCTTTTTTCGCCCACCACCAACCTGATTCCGTTGAAAACCCCGAATTCTCGGCGCTCAATGATCTTGAACCCGGCCTGTTGCATGAGCGCTGCCTCGTCGCGCATGAAATCGCCGAACAATGTCCACGTGTGAGCCAGGAATCTGCCGGGAAGATTGCCGTCGTCCGGGATGCCGGCATCGACCAGGGCCAGAACGCCGGCCGGGCGCAGCACCCGCTGGCATTGACGCAAGGCGGCCGGGCCATCCGGGATGGCGGAGAACACGAAGGTCATGGTCACGGCGTCGAAGCTGTTGGCGGCAAAGGGCAGGACAACGGCGTCTCCCTGCACCAGGCTCGCCGTCTGCGTCCGTTTCTGCGCCCTGCGCAACATGCCCGACGACAGGTCGAAACCGACAGCCAGCGCGTAGCGCTCGACCAGCCGCGCCAGCAACAGCCCCGGCCCTGGCCCCACTTCCAAAATGCGCTCCCCGCCGGGCAGCCAGGGCAGCGCCGCCTCGGTGTAACGCCGCCAGACCGGGAGCAGGCGCATGGCCGGGGCATAGAACGGCGCCATACGGTCGTATAGGCGTTGGTAGTCGGTCATCGATTCGCTCGGCGTCGCATCCAGTCGAGCAGGCGCGGCATGGCTTGCGTGTAGGTGCGATAAAGTCGCGGTCGCGGCGTGAAGTCCCAGGCCCCAATCCAGCGCCTGAATTGGCCGCCAAAGCCCTGCTTGAAGCGATAGACGCCCCACATGCGGTCCTCTTCGCCCAGTTCATCGGGCGCGCCCCACCAATCGTACGTGGTGCAGCCCTGAGCCTTCGCCCAGCGCATCGCTTCCCATTGCAGCAGATACGCGGGCATGTCGCGGCGATGGCTGTCGCTGGACGCGCCGTAGAAATACCAGGCGGTGGGGCCGAGGCGAAACAGAAACACCCCGGACACGATTTCTCCTGCGACGTTCGCCAGCAGAAGTTGACCCAGGCCATTTTTTTGCATCCGCGTCATCACGGCCAGATAATAGTCGCGGGGGCGGATGAGAAAGCCGTCGCGGGCCGCGGTCTCGGCGTACAGATCATAAAAAGTTTCGAAATCGGCGCTGAGCCCCACCTGCACCCCTCTGCGTCCGGCCAGGCGGATGTTGTAACGGGTTTTTTGTTTCATCCCGGCCAGCAGCGTTTCCTCATCCAGCGTCAGATCGGAAAGCATGGTGTTGCGGAACTGGACTTGATCGGCGCTGAAAATCCAGCCACGCATCTGCAATTGCTCGACCAGCGTCCTGCCCAACTCGCTTTCTGCATCCACGTCCGGGTCGATTTTGAGGAAGATCGCCCCCGACCGTTTCGCGTGGTTCTCCAGCCATGTCAGCAGCGCCAGCCACTGATCGAGATCGGCGACGGCCAGCGGGCCTTTGGGGACATACTGGATGCGGAGCGGCAGGCGTCCCCAACTGCGGGTGAGCACGGTGGCCGCGGCCTGCGGCTGGTTGAGCGAACCCCACAGGTGGTGTGAAGCGTTCCAGTACGGTGCTTTGAGCGCGGCCCAATGGCTGGTTTGCAACACGTGCGGTCGGGGCAAACGCAACAGGGCGGCGCCGAAGGCGGCAGGATCAGAGACGAGGGCGGGAGTCAATTCAGCTCCTGGTCAGGGTAATCCCCACCGGACAGTGGTCGCTGCCCATCACTTCAGGTTGGATGCAGGCGTTGGTGACGCGGGGCATCACCTCCTGGGCGGCGAAGAAATAGTCGATGCGCCAGCCGACATTGCGTTCTCTGGCGCGGGTGGGCATCGACCACCAGGTGTACTGTTCGGGCAGGTCGGGATGGAAGTATCGGAAAGTGTCGACATAACCGGCGTCCACGACCCGGTCGAGCCAGGCCCGCTCTTCGGGCAGAAAACCAGTGGTGTTGCGATTGGCGCGGGGATGGGTGAGATCGATTTCCTTGTGTGCGGTGTTCACATCGCCACAGAAGATAACCTGTTTACCCTCGCTGCGCAATCGTTCCACCATCTCCAGAAATGCGTCGTAAAAAGCCAGTTTGAAAGGAACCCGGCTGTGGTCCCGGCTGCCGTTAGGGAAATAGCAGTTGACGAGGGTGAAATCAGGGTAATGGGCAACGATGGTGCGTCCTTCTTGATCGAATTCAGGAACGCCCAGGCCAAATATCACGTCGAGCGGCGCTTCCCGTGTGAGCAGGCCCGTGCCACTGTAGCCGCGTTTGCGAATCGAGGGATTCCAGGTGCTGTGGTAGTCGAGCGGTTGTCGCAGATCCCAGGGCAACTGATCGGGTTCCGCCCGAGTTTCCTGCAAAGCAAGGATGTCGGGCCGCGCCTGTTCCAGCCAATCCAGAAAACCCTTACGGTAAGCGGCCCGAATGCCGTTGACGTTCCAGGAAAGTAGCGTGATCTCTCGCGTCATCTCTCAATTCGACCTTTCGTTCTGCATCCTACCATTCACCGAGGGCGCCGATGCCATCGATGTGTTCGATGTCATTCAAACGAACCAGGCGGGGAGCGGGATCAAACGCGAGTTCGCTCAGGGCGCAGTTGGCCATTTGGTAGGATGTCCAGCGCGTGCCATCCTGATCGATGATCATGGCCAGCGCCGTGGAAATGGCTCCGCCATGACTCACGATCAACACGGTCTGGCCCTGGTGGCGGGCGGCGATGGCTTGAAAACTCCGGACGAGGCGCATGGCGAACTCGACAGCCGATTCGCCGCCTGGCGGTGCGAAGTTCGGATCAACATTCATCTTTTCCCACAGACGTTTTTCGTGGCGAAGTTGTTCGTATGTCAGGCCTTCCCACTCTCCGAGATCGAATTCAGCCAGGGCCGGGGTGAATTCCAGCGGGGGGTTCCCCACCGCCTGAGCGATGATTTTCGCTGTCTGCGCTGCGCGATCCAGAGGGCTGCTGTAGATAGCGACAAGGGGCGGGTTGTTCGCAGCCAGCCTGGCGGCAATGGCCCGGGCTTGCACCTGCCCCCGAGCATTGAGCGCACTGTTGGTGGAGCCCTGCCAGACTCCAGAGACATTGGCGTCGGTTTCGCCGTGTCGAACGAGCAGCAAGGTTGTTGGTTGATTGGTTGATTGTGTCATAGGCGGTATTATCAGGAGTTTTCGGGGCAGAAGCAAATTGTGGATGTGACCTAAATCATAGCGAATCATCTTTCCATCGTCTACAATGATCGTGTAAAATCACTTCCGTCGTCGTTGCGACGATGACGAAGAA
The DNA here is from genome assembly GCA_011176555.1 of Caldilineae bacterium. GTDB lineage: Bacteria > Chloroflexota > Anaerolineae > J102 > J102 > DUEF01. The sequence continues at coordinate 8,391 of DUEF01000118.1, read as the reverse complement.
CTGGAAGGAGATATGCGATGCAACGTTTATCATGGCGTTTATTCTTTTTTTTGATCCTGTTAACGGCAGTCTTTCCCGTCCCCTTGCATGCCCAAGACCAGACTGTTGTTCGGGCTGTTTTGTTTTATTCGCCCACCTGCCCGCATTGCCACAAAGTGATTCAGGAGGGATTGCCGCCGATTGTCGAGCAATATGGCGATCAGCTTCAAATCCTCCTGATCAACACACAAACCCAGGGCGGGAGCGAGTTGTATGTGGCGGCGGCCGAGTGGGGCGGCATCCCGGAAAACCAGCGCGGGGTGCCCCTGATGGTGGTGGGAGACGACTTATTGTTCGGTTCTGTCGAGATTCCCGCAAAGTTGCCGGGTATCGTGGAAGAAGGATTGAGTAACGGTGGCATTGATTGGCCCGCATTTCCGGGCATGGAGGAGGTGGTCGCGGAACTGGAGGCGCAGCAAGAGCAACAGCCAGAGGATCCGGCCGAAGAACCCACGGAGAATCCGGCGACATCCGCTGCACCCACTGTCACAACGGTCCCTGCCACAGCGACGCCTGCGCCAGCAACAAATAATGACGGCATCGCCCTGATTGGTGAATCGACCCCTCAGACAGTGGCCGATCTGAGCATTGCCGAACGGCTGATGGTGGATCCTGTTGGCAACGCCATCGCCCTGATCGTGTTAGCCCTGTTGATCATCAGCGCCATTTGGATTGCCGTTTCCTGGATTCGGTTTGGTCTGCCGGAGCAAGCGGGGATGGGGTGGCAGGTCTGGATCGTCCCCGCCCTGACACTGATCGGGATGGGCGTCGCCTCTTATCTCGCCTTTGTCGAAACGACCGCCAGCGAAGCTGTTTGCGGGCCTGTGGGTGATTGTAACGCCGTGCAAAACAGCCCTTACGCCAAGTTATTCGGTGTGCTTCATATCGGCGTGTTAGGCGTGATCGGCTATCTGGTCATCCTCGCGCTCTGGCTCTGGCAGCGTTTGGGGCCGGAGGCGTCTACCAGGAAGACCGCCTGGATGTTACCGGCGGTGTCATTGTTTGGGGTGTTGTTCAGCATCTACCTCACTTTCCTGGAGCCTTTTGTGATCGCCGCCGTTTGCATGTGGTGCATCACATCGGCGGTGATTATGATGCTTTTGCTGTGGCTCACCTATTTGTGGCGGGTTCCCTCGCGCTAGTCCGGGCATCGATCACGATGCTGCATTTGGCCACCTGTAGTGTATAATGCTAAGCTTGTCTGACTTCACTATTCTCTATTCCTTCAGGTTTTTCTATGGACACCACCCAACTGGCCCAGATGGTCACCTGGCTCGATGAACAGCATCGCCGGGATCGTACTGAAATCACCAAGCTGCAACAGCGCATCGAAGCGCAAACCAACGAGGCGCAGGAGCAAGCGCGCCGCATTCAGGAACTGGAAGCGCGTCTGACCAGCGCCCAGACGCAACTGGGGCGTTTTGATCAGATCGAGCAGGCATTGCAGAATCTCAAAAATGAAATCACCCTCATGGTGAATGCACAGGGGGATGAAGTCGCAAAAATGCAGCGTGAAATCGAGCGATCGCGTATGACCGACCGTGAGAGTTTTTCTCGCTCCATTACCGAAATCCGCAAGGAACTCCCGCGTTTACGGGCCATCGAGGAGGATCTGGCGGTGCGAAAAGCCGAAGATCAGCGCATGAGTGAGATGCTGATCAGTTTGCGCCAGGAATTGTCTGAGATCGATAAGGACTTCGACGAACGCACGCGGGGGTTGCCCTACCTGATCGAGCAGCGTGATCACAATAATAAACGCATTGCCCAATTGCAGCAGGAAAATGTCGAGCTTTTCAAGCGCGTCGAGGGGATGGGCAGCAAGCAGCAGCTACTCGATCACAAACAGCAGAAGATGGAATCGCAGGTCAGCGCCTTGCCGGCGATTGTCGATGACATGAAACGAGGACAGGAGCAATTCGTCGAGTCACTCAAATTGGCCGATGCAGATCGCCAGCGCCAGATGCGAGACTGGCAGCAAACCTTCGATGAGCAGCAAACGGCGATGGAAGAGCATAGCAACCGTTTGAAGGTGTTTGCAGCGGTGTACGAGGAAACGAAACGCACCCTCGCCAATATGGAGAAATTCCAGCAGCGACTTCAGCAAGAGCAAAACCAGGTGGCCGAGTTACAGCGGTTGGCCGAGCAACGCCAGAAGAAGGAGTTGGAGACTTTCGCTGCGGACAACGAGAAGCGCTGGAAGAAACAAATTCTGGAATGGCAATTCCGCTGGGATCAGCAAGACAAATTGAACGCCCAGATCAACGACCGCTTCCCACAAGTGGCCGATCAGTTGGATTACCATGAGGAGTTGTTGCAGTTCCTTTGGCGGTTAGCCGAGGCGCAAAGCAGCGCCCAGCTTACCGCAGCTCAGAATTGGTTGGGCGAGGTGCAAAAGCTGGCCAATCAGCGAGAAAGGATCACCAAGGAATACGAAGAAAGGGCGTTTCATCAGGCTTGAGCAGGTTGCAAGTGGCAGGTCGCAAGTTCGACTTGGTGACGAAACGCACCACGCACCCATGCCACCTGCCCCCCTCTAACCCATGAAAGTTATCGCCACCGCAGGCCACGTCGATCACGGTAAATCCGCCCTGGTGCTCGCGCTGACGGGGATGGATCCGGATCGCCTGAACGAGGAAAAAGCGCGGGGCATGACCATCGACTTGGGATTCGCCTGGATGGCATTGCCGTCGGGCGAGCCTGTGGGCATCGTCGATGTGCCCGGGCATATCGATTTCATCAAAAACATGCTGGCGGGCGTGGGCGGCGTCGATGCCGCGCTCCTGGTCGTGGCCGCGGACGAAGGCGTGATGCCGCAGACTCTGGAGCACCTGGCGATTCTGGATCTCCTGGACGCGCCCAGAGGCGTGGTGGCGCTGACGAAAATCGATCTCGTCGATGAGCCGGAATGGCTGGCGCTGGTCGAAGAGGAGGTGCGCGAGACCCTGGCGAGCACGTCTCTAGCCGGTTCGCCCATCCTGCCCGTTTCGGCCATGACTGGCCAGGGGATCCCTGAGCTGGTTGCGGCTTTGAGCGACACCCTGGTCGCTGCGCCCCCGCGGTTGGATACCGGCCGACCCCGTTTGCCCATCGACCGGGTGTTCACCATCGCCGGGTTTGGCACCGTCGTCACCGGCACGCTGCTGGATGGCAGCCTGCGCACAGGCGATGAAGTGGTGATCGAACCGGGTGAGATTCGGGGACGGATTCGCGGCCTGCAAACGCACAAGACCAAGATCGAGGTGGCCGAACCGGGCTCTCGCGTGGCCGTCAACCTCAGCGGCCTGCATCCCGACCAGTTGCACCGCGGCCAGGTGCTGACTTTTCCCGGCGTGGTGCGCGGCTCCAAACGGGTGGATGTGCGGTTGCGCGCCCTGCCCGACGCCCCCGCCCTCCTGCAACACAACATGGAGATCACCTTTCACAGCGCCGCGGCCGAGTCTTTTGGCCGCTTGCGTTTGCTGGAGGGCGATGAACTGCTGCCGGGTGACGTCACCTGGGCCCAAATCGAGTTGCGCCAGCCGCTGGCCGTGGCCCGGGGCGACCATTACATCATTCGCCGTCCTTCGCCCAGCGCCACGTTGGGCGGCGGCGTCATCGTCGATCCCAGCCCGCGCCGCCGCCATCGCCGCCGCCGGCCCGATCTGTTCGCACGCTTCGAGGTGCTCTTGCAGGGCGAGCCGGGCGACATCCTGGAAGCGCTCATCGCCAGAGAGGGGCCGCTCACCGCGGAACAGGTGCTCGTGGCCACAGATTTGCCCGCCGCACAGGCGCAAAACGCCCTGGATGAGTTGCTGGCGGCGGGGCGAGTACAGCCGCTCGACAGCAGTCAGGCGGCCGGGCCCCTACTGACCCCCACCGCCTGGACTGTGCTCCGGGCGCGCTTGCAAGACCAACTGGCCGCCTATCACGCCTCCAATCCCTTGCGCCAGGGCATGCCTCGCGAAGAGATGAAGAATCGCCTGCAACCGCGCAGCGGTTGGTCCACCCGCCTGTTCAATGTCATCATCGCCCGTGCTGTGGTGGATGGCGTTGTCCGGGAGCAGGGCTCGCTCCTGGCCGCGCCTGAGTTCGAGGTGCGGTTCTCATCTGACCAGCAAACTGCCGCCGACCGGCTTCTGGCCCGGTTCGATGCCAACCCCTACACCCCGCCCACGGTCAAGCAGAGCCTGGAGGTGGTGGATGAGGATGTGCTCAACGCCCTGATCGAGCAAGGCGTGTTGCTGCGCGTGGCCTCCGACGTCCTGTTCAAGCGGGAGGCGTACGAGCAGATGGTCGAGAGGATTCGCCAGCATCTGCAGACGCATGGCCAGATCACCGTGGGGGAGTGCCGGGATATGTTTGGCGCCAGCCGCAAGTACATGCTCGGCCTGTTGGAATACCTCGACCAGCAGCGTATCACCCGGCGGGAAGGGGATGCGCGGGTGTTGCGATAAAAAAACACCCCCAGCCTGAATGATTCAGACCGGAGGGCGCTTGGGATGATAACGGAAGTCTACCGGCGGGGCTGCGATGTCGGGAGCGATGTCACCGGTGGGGTTGATGATAAGGGTCAATGAAGGACTTCCGAGATCTAACGAGTGTTGCGTATTGCGTGTTGCGTCGTGGCGGGAAACCGATCCGTACGGAATACGCAACACGAAACACGCCTTTTCGACTGATAGTTATCCTGTGTTCAGGCAGTCGGGTCTGCGCGCCAGGACTTGAGCACCTTCATGTAGTTGGCTCGCTCGAAGGCGGCGGGTTCGGCCACATGCTGTTGACTCATGCTGCCTTGCATCTGCACGATCGATTCGTACTCGTGCTCGTCCATCCACTGCGCCAGGTCATCCAGCACCGCGCTGATGTGGCCGATGCCGTTCTGGAGCAGGGCCGAGGCCATCATCGCCACTTTGGCGCCCGCCATCATGCTCTTCAGCACTTCGATGTGGCTGTGAACGCCGCTGGTGATGGCGAAATCCACCGGCACGCGGCCGTAGAGGATCGACACCCAGCGCAAGGGGAGGCGTAAGTCGTCGGTCGTGCTCAGAACCAGGTGCGGGGCCACTTCCAACTGGTCGAGATCGAAATCCGGCTGGTAGAAGCGATTGAAGAGCGTCAGGCCGTTGGCTCCGTTTTCAGCCAAGCGCGCGGCCATGTTGGCGGTGGCGCTGAAGTAGGGGCTGAGCTTGACCGCAACGGGGATGCTGACGCTGTTTCGCACATCTCTGACCACATTGACATACATCTCCTCCACGGCTGCACCGGTCATGCCGGGGGCGGTGGGGATGTAGTAGATGTTCAACTCCAGGGCGCTGGCGCCGGCCTCTTCGATTTTCGAGGCGTACTCGATCCAGCCGCCGGTGGAAACGCCGTTGATGCTGCCGATGATGGGGATATCCACGGACTGCGAGGCCTGGCGGATGAGTTCGAGATAGGAATCGGGCCCCACATCGTATTGCTCCATCTCCGGGAAAAAGCTCAGCGCTTCGGCGTAGCTCTCGGTTCCGTAATCGAGATAATGGTCCAATTCCTGACTTTCGTGCGTGATCTGCTCTTCGAAAAGGGATTGCAGCACCACCGCGCTCGCCCCCGCATCCTCCAGGCGGCGAATGTTATCCACAGAATTGGTTAGAGGTGATGCCGAGGGCACGATCGGGTTTTTGAGGGACATGCCCAGGTAGGTTGTCGTTAAGTTCATTGTTTCGCGTCCTTGTGTGGCGGACGACGTGGATGTAGGGGCGACCGGCCGGTCGCCCCTACGGGGCGTTCCTACACTTCTTCTTTCGCCAGTTGTTCGTAGTGATGCCAGGTTTCGTGGACTTGCGCCTGCGCTTCCTCAAGGAATTTCGCTGCGGCTTCGGGGTTGTTTCGTTTCACCACATTGAAGCGCGTCTCGGTGTAGAGATATTCCTCCAAAGGCCGTTTCGGCGCTCTCATGTCCAACTGCAAGGGATTCTTGCCTTCGGCGACGCGGCGCGGGTCGAAGCGGTAGATTGGCCAATAGCCGGTCTCGACCGCCAATTTTTGGTGATCCATCCCCTTGGCCATGTCCATGCCCCAGGCGATGCAGGGGCTGTAAGCGATGATCAACGAGGGGCCATCGTACGATTCGGCTTCGAGGAAGGCTTTCATGGTCTGAGCGTCTTTGGCGCCCATCGCCACCTGAGCCACATACACATAACCATAGCTCATGGCCATCATGCCCAGGTCTTTCTTGCTTGTGGGCTTGCCGCCCGCGGCGAACTTGGCGACCGCGCCCAACTGGGTGGCCTTGGAGGCCTGGCCGCCGGTGTTGGAGTAGACCTCGGTGTCGAGCACCAGGACGTTGACATTGCGCCCGCTGGCCAGAACATGGTCCAGACCGCCATAGCCGATGTCGTAGGCCCAGCCGTCACCGCCCATGATCCACACGCTCTTCTTCACGAGCGCATCGGCCAGACTGAGCAGGTCCTTGGCTTCGGGTGAATCGATGCCTTCGAGCTTCGTCTTCATCTCGGCCACGCGCTGGCGCTGGGCGTCGATGCCCGCCTCGTCGCTCTGGTCGGCGTTCAGCAAGGCGTTGGCCAACTCCTCGCCAATCACATCTTGCAGACGAGACACCAGTTCGCGGGCGTACTCAGTTTGTTTGTCCAGCGTCAGGCGCATGCCCAGACCAAACTCGGCGTTATCCTCGAACAGGGAATTGCTCCAGGTGGGGCCCCGGCCATCTTTGTTGACCGACCAGGGCGTGGTGGGCAGGTTGCCGCCGTAAATGCTGGAACAGCCGGTGGCGTTGGCGACCAACATGCGATCACCAAAGAGCTGGCTGGCCAATTTGACATAGGGCGTTTCACCGCAGCCCGGGCAGGCGCCGGAGAACTCGAACAGAGGCTCCAGTAACTGCGCGTTCTTGACGTTGGTGAACTTCATTTTTTCGTGCCGGGGGAGCTCGGGCAAACTGAGGAAGAAGTCCCAGTGTTTGCGGCCTTGCTCGCGTAACGGCAACTGCGGCTCCATGTTGATGGCCTTGCGCCCGACCTGGGTCTTGTCTTTGACAGGACACACCTCCACACACAGCATACAGCCGGTGCAATCTTCGACCGCCACCTGCAGCGTGTACTTCATGTCGCGATATTCGCGGAATCTGGAGTCGGCGTACAGGAAACCTTCCGGCGCATTGGCCAGATCGGCTTCATCCGCCAGCTTGCCGCGGATCACAGCATGGGGGCAGACCAGCACGCACTTGCCGCACTGGATGCAGATATCAGGCTCCCACACCGGCACTTCCAGGGCGATGTTGCGTTTCTCCCATTTCGTGGTGGCGGTGGGATAGGTTCCGTCGGCCGGCAACATGCTTACGGGCAAGAGATCCCCACGCCCGGCGATCATCTCGGCTGTGACTTCCTGGACGAAGGACGGCGCTTCGGCGGGCACGGGCGGAGGTGTTTCGATGGTGCTGGTGGCCTGCTCGGGCACGGGGATTTCGTGCAAACGCGCCAATGAAGCGTCGACTGCCGCGAAATTCTTCTGCACCACGGCCTCGCCGCGCTTGCCGTACGTCTTCTTGATTGCCTTCTTGATCTCGGCGATGGCTTCGTCTGGCGGCAACACCCCGCTGATGGCGAAGAAGCAGGTCTGCATGATGGTGTTGATGCGAGCGCCCATGCCGGTTTCTTTCGCCACCGCATAAGCGTCGATGGCGTAGAATTTGAGTTTCTTCTCGATGATCGTTTCTTGAATTTTGCGCGGGAGTTTGTCCCAGACCTCGTCCGGGGCGAAGGGCGCGTTCAGCAAGAAAGTGGCGCCTTCCTCCGCTTCGCGGAGCACATCATAGCGTTCGAGGAAGACGAACTGGTGCACCGCCACGAAATTCGCGCGATTCACCAGGTAGGTGGAGTGAATCGGTCGGGGGCCAAAACGCAGGTGGGAAATCGTGCGAGCGCCGGATTTTTTGGAATCGTAGACGAAATAGCCCTGCGCGTAATTGGGCGTCTCTTCGCCGATGATTTTGATCGAGTTCTTATTGGCCCCCACCGTTCCATCTGAACCCAGGCCCCAGAACATCGCCCGCACGGTGTCTTCGCCCTCGATATCGAAGGCGGAGTCGAAATCGATGCTACTGTGGGTGACATCGTCGATGATGCCGACCGTGAAATGATTCTTGGGTTGGGCTTTGGCCATCTCGTCGAAGACGCCCTTGACCATGGCCGGGGTGAATTCTTTGGAAGAAAGGCCGTAGCGCCCGCCGATGATGCGGGGGAAGGAGGCGAACGGCGCGGAGCCGTTGCCGGCGTTCATGCTTTCGCTCACCGCGGTGACGACATCCTGGTACAACGGCTCGCCCGTCGCGCCTGGCTCTTTCGTGCGGTCAAGCGTGGCGATAGTCTTGACGGT
>DUEF01000117.1 GCA_011176555.1 Caldilineae bacterium | reverse complement strand
TCCCGGATGGAACCATCTTGTCATTGTTCCCGTTGCCCTGGCAGCATCCGACCGAATTCAATATCGTTGGATACACAGGGCCAGTACAATGGACGTTATACCAGCCCTACTGGAACCATCAAATCGGTGGCTACCAATATGTTTTCCCTGGCGGTTATGCCGGTGATGATTTCACGCTTTACGTCTTTACCGATTGCGGAGCCATTCAGCTCCAAGGGGCCGTCGACGATCCGACGCCTACACCTGGACCTGGTGGTTACAATCTGTGGTTGCCGGTCATCAATTCACCATTCTAAGAGACTCAACCCTTATTCAACTCGCCAACAAGGGCGGATCTTTCGAGGTCCGCCCTTGTTGTTTGTAGTACGCGTTATGGGGTTACGTCACAAAATACGTTTAGAAACTATACCGCACCGTGTACGTCACGGTCGCTTTGCCCTTGGCCGGGACCGGGACCGTCCACACGATGGTGTTGCTGTCGGTCTTCTCGAAACCTTCCGGCGAGGCGGAGACGATCTCCCAGTCGGTTCCGCGCGATAGGTGCTCCACTACCCGGATCTCGACATCCTCGCTTTCTTTTTGGTTCCGCAGTTCGATCTCGTAGGTTTCCTCGATGACTTTCTCGCCGATGCGCTGGAAATCGGTCTGCTTGCGCTCGCCCACCAAGTCGAAGGCGTCGCCGATGGTCAGAGTCACGTCCTCACCCTTGGGTGTGTGATCGATGAAATCCTCGCCAATGAGCAGGGGCGAACCATCGACATCGGCCTGGTACATGCGCACTGTGCCGCGCGGTAGTTGCGCGTCGACGCCTTTCTCGCCGGTGTTGAAAGTGAGTCGGACATTGACCTTGGTGGCGCCGGTCATACCGAAGCCGGGATCGAAGACGGGGCCGCGGGGATAGTAGGGGATCGAACCATCGTAGACGAAGATCTTCTCGGCCGGGACATCCGTGGCTGTGACGAACTCGACCTGCTTGGTCTGATTGTCCTTGATCGTGACCGGACGCGTGACCTCGTACAGGTGGTACTCGAAAAACTCGCGCTGCTCCACTCTCGGGGCCGCCGCCGGCATCGCTTTTTCCACCATCATCATGTCGCCACCGCCTCCCAGTCCTGAAGGCACGCGATTGATGTCGCCTGCCACCAACTTCAGGCGGGCGTCTTTGTACGTGGTCCCGCTGCGATTGTCCAGCGTCACCCAGCCGTTCAGATCCATGCTTTTGCTATCCTTGGCCAGCATCAGCACATAATCGGCTTGCCAGTTCAGGCCGTGGGTGAGATAAGCGATTTCGGCGTCATGCTCGCCGGCCTGCGTGGCATCCACCATCCACACCAGCGTTGGCCGGGTGATCAGGCCATCGGGCAGGGCGGGAAAGCTGTACTGCCGGATCTGGTCGAATTTGATGATCTGCACGCCGCCCTCTTCATCTTGTAAGATCACATCGTTGGCGCCGCTGAGCAGCGTGCCCTCGTACGTCGTGCCATCTTGCGTGACGACCGAGATGGGCAGGTCGATGTATTTCTCCAACAGCTTCTGGCTGCCGACGATGTCGTATTCGTAGTTTTGCTCCAGCACCACCGCATCGGGGTCGGTCAGCGAGCGGAAGTAGACGGTTTCGGGCAGGATGGCGGAGGGCACGTCGGTCACATTGACCTGATTGACGCCTTTTTCCAGATCGAAACGGCGAGATTCTTTGACCAGAGCGATGTTGCTGTTGTAGACGGTGAGATCGACGCCGTCAGCTTCGGCCGCGGCGGTTTGGGGCTGCGTTGTCAGGGCGAAGACGGCCGCACCGGCTAAAACGACCACGCCGACGACGAGACCAAAACGAAGGATAGATTTTTTCATGGGGACCTCCTGAGTGAGGATCAAAGGTTGGAAGTATCAGGTGTTCGGGTCTAAGACGATGCCGGTGGGAGGAAGGTTCCCGGTCGGGGCGGCGATCAGGGGCGGGCGACGGCGATGATGCGGGGGCTGTCGGCCTCCCAGGGGCTGAGATCGTGGTCGCCATAAAATCGCAGACTTTGGAATCCAGCAAGCTGGAGCAACAGAGCCAATTCCCGGCGGAAGAGGATGCGGGTCTCGAAGGTGATGGCCGTGCGCCGCACCACGCTGTCCGAGCCGATTTCATCGTAAAAACGGTGGATGGTGTAGACCTGATCGGCCAGGTCGATTTCGGTGGCGACCAGTTTGTGGATGACGTGGCCGCTGGCCGGATCGATCCAGCGGTCGGCCAGCGTCAGGCCGCCATCAGCCGCGGCCAACTGTTCGATGTGGGGATTGTGTACGTCGATGACCAGGAGGCCGTCGGGCCGCAGATGTCGACGCCAGGCGCGCAGGGCCGCAAGCTGGTCCTCCGTTTCGATCAAATGCAGGAAACCGTTGAAACCGCAGTAGGCCAGCCCGAACTGTTGATCTAGCTCGACCTGTGTGAAGTCCATCTCGACCAGCGTCACTCGCCCGGCCAGCCCTGCCCCAGCCACGCGCCGCCGGGCGATGACGAGCATGTCACCGGCGCTGTCGATGCCCGTGACATCGTAACCGGCCTGCGCCAGGGGCAAAGTCAAGCGCCCGGTTCCCGCGCCCAGGTCGAGCACCGGGCCGCCGGTTTGCTGGGCGAAGCCCAGGATTGTGGGGATGTCTTCTGTGATGCGACCGTCATCCTGGTCGTAGTAGCGAGCGATGGGGTTGAAGGGCATGGTGGAGGATATTGAGTGTAACTGTCGGGGCGCCTGTTCGCCAGGGGATGTCTCGGGCCAACCCAGGCGGAGGAGCATGATCCCGAAGGATCGCCTGTTCGCCAGGGGATGTCTCGCTTCGCTTCGACATGACGTTTTGACTGCTCAATCGTAGCACATCCAGACACCCTGATCAATTGCGAGCGCAGGCCCTAACGGTTATAATGCCGGCATGGAAGTCGAAGTCATTCGCAGCGCTCGCCGCCGAAAAACCATCAGCGCCCGCATGGAGGGCGACACGATGGTCGTGCGCTCCCCCGCCAACATCTCCGAAGCCGAGCTGCAAAAGGCCATCGACAATCTCAAAGTCCGCATGGGACGTCATCTGGAGAAAAAGGCCTTGTCGGATGATGATTTGAATCAACGCGCCCGCATGTTGAATCGTCGCCATTTCGACGGCAAACTGCGTTGGCGCAGCATCCGCTGGGTGGCGAATCAGAACAAACGCTTTGGCTCGTGTACGCCCACGCAAGGCACGATTCGCATCTCGCACCGCGTCGGCGCTCTGCCGCAATGGGTGCAGGATTATGTGATCGTGCACGAACTGGCGCATTTGCAGGAAGCCAACCACGGGCCCCGTTTTTGGAAACTGGTCAATCGCTATCCCCTGACCGAACGGGCTCGCGGCTACCTGATGGCGCTGTGCCTGGAGGAAGGCGAGCCGGACGCTTCAGGCGCTCACACCGAAGGAAACGAATCCGTATGACAGACGCATCCGCACTGAGCGACTATGTAGCGACGCTGGACATTTTATTGCCCCCACCCGCTGTGGCTGTGCGGGGGCGGTCTTCCGCGCCGCCCCCCTACGACGAGACGCAAGTGGCGGAAGCGGAGCTTGCCTTGCAAAAGAGCCGGGACGTGCAGGCGCTTTTCGAGCAGCAATGGCGCGGCGCGACCACCGCTTTCGAGCGCAGCGTGGCCGAAGTGCAGATGTTGGGTGCGGCCGCGGCTGATCTGGCGATTGCCGAACGCCTGGCGCGGCGCGCGCTCGACGAAAGTGACGAGCCCCCCGCGCTTTTACGCAGCGCCCCCGTCGCCGGCCACGAAGCGCTGATCAGGCGGGCGTTGCTGGAACCGGAGAAGCTGCTCGCGCCCGAACGTTTGATCAGCTATCGCGTGGGCGAGTCTCAGGAATTGCT
>DUEF01000116.1 GCA_011176555.1 Caldilineae bacterium | reverse complement strand
TGCAGGACATTGCTCATCTGTTGCAACTTGAGCAGTTTCTCGAAATCCTGAAATGTCCCCGTGCGGCGCCCCGCGTCCAGGTCGGAGACATAGACCATGCCGGAGTGACCGAAGAAATTGATGGAATCGCCGCCGATGATGATGTCGTGGGCGGGATTGCGGGCGCGCCAGGTGAAGGATGCGGGCGCTTTCGCCACCAACTCCATCACCAGACCCCGGTCCAACCAGGCGTGTTTCTGCGAGCGGTCGATTTTGGCCCCCGCCTTTTCCCACAAATCCAGCGCTTCCTCGTCCAGCCAGCGCAGGCCCACGTCCTCCAGGATCTGCATGGAGGCTTCGTGAATCTGCTCGACCTGCTCGGCGGAGATCACTTCCAGGGGTGCGAGTCGGTTGCGCAGTTGGCGAAAGGGAACGGACAGCAGTGGGATCTCGTTGCGATTGCGACGCCGGCTTCCTCTGCGATTCCGGCGTTCTTTGGCTGTACGGCTCATCGGTATTCACCTGTTCTGTGCTTCAGCGATTGTTACCAACTGCGCACCGGCCAACCGAATCAAATCTCCGGGCTTCATCTCTATCCCGGCCATCGGATCGCCGCTGCTGATGTTGACGTTCTGGCATTGGGCGATGGCGACATCGAACACCACGGGCACGTCAGCGGGCAGGCACAGGGGATTGACCGCACCCATCACGTAGCCGGTCACGTTCTCGATTTCTTCGCCGCGGGCGAACGTGAGGCGTTTCCAATCGCCGCCCAGGAATGCGCGCACTGCTTTGTAATCCAAACGCGCGTCGCCCAGCACGCAGGCCATGACGTAACGGCGGGAACCGGACTTCTCCCGCAGCAAGATCGATTTCACCATCTCCTCTTTGACCACGCCGCGCTGGGCCGCCGCCGTCTCCACCGTGAACACCGGCTCGGAATGGGGCAGCAGCGTGTACGGGACGTTCTGGTCGTCGAGCAGTTTGGTGACTTTGGTGGCTATCATGGTCAGATCGGGAAACCAGTAAACCGGGAAACCAGTAAACCGGGATGATTCGGACTGGCGCAGTTTGTCCCAGGTCTACCGGTCTCCCGGTCTCCCGGTTTACAAACTTTACGCATTCCGCATCGCCATGAATTTTTTGGCTGTCTCCACCGCCACTGCTGCATCCCGGCAGTAGGCGTCGGCCCGGATTTCTTCGGCGAATGCGTCGCTGAGGGGCGCACCGCCCACCAGCACCACCAGCTTATCGCGGATGCCCGCCTCCATCAGCGAATCGATCACGACCTTCATGTAGGGCATGGTCGTGGTGAGGAGGGCGCTCATGCCCAGGATGTCGGCCTGATGTTTCTCGACAGCCGCTATAAAATCTTCGACCGAATTGTTGATGCCGATGTTGTACACGTCGAAGCCGGCCCCTTCCCACATCATGCTCACCAGATTCTGGCCGATGTCGTGGATGTCGCCTTTGACCGTGCCGATCACGGCTGTGCCCGACTTGGGCGCGTCGGTTTCGGCCAGCAGGGGGCGAAGGATCGTCATGCCCGCCTTCATCGCCTTGGCCGCCATCAACACTTCCGGCACAAAGAGGATGCCATCCCGGAAATCGGCGCCGACGATGTCCATACCGGCCACCAGGCCATCGGTGAGCACATCGTACGGGGTCAGGCCCCGGCCCAGCGCTTCGTTCACTTCTTCGGTGATTTCGTCAGCATAGCCATCATACAGGTCATCCTGCATCAGTTCGAGTAATTCTTCGGTTGGCAATTCACTGAGAATGATTTCTTCGTTGTCGCTCATGGCGCACCTTGTAGACTTTTGGTTTTGGTGTAATTTCGTTGAGTGGTTGGGCGTAATCAGTGAGTCAATTCGGCTTTGCGTCGGTCGATAAAGGCGAGCAGGGCTTCGTCGATGGCGGGGTCCAATTCGGGCGGTTGGTAGTCCTGCAGCAGTTGTTTGACTTGAGCGTTGGCCCGCACGTACGCGTCCTGCGAGCCTTCCGCCTGCCACTGCTCGGCCGAATTGTAGTCGAATAGCTTGGCGCGATAGAAAGCGCTTTCGAAATGGCGCATGGTGTGTTCGGTGCCCAGATGGTGACCGCCGGGCGGCACCGCGCGGATGGAGTCCAGCGCCAGGGCCTCCTCCGAAAGGTCGAGACCGGCCAGGAGTTTGTGGAACATGCCCAGCAACTCGCAATCGAGCACGAACTTCTCGTACCCGGCCGTCAGTCCCCCCTCCAACCAACCGGCGGCGTGCAGCACGAAATTGACGTTCGCCAGCACCGCGGGCAGCATCGTCATCACCGATTCGTAACCGGCCTGTGCATCGGGAATCTTGGCGCTGGCGAACATGCCGCCGCTGCGGAAGGGAAGGTTGTAGCGGCGGGCGAGTTGGGCGCTGGCGTACAGGGCGATCTGGCTTTCTGGCGAACCGAAGACCGGCGCGCCGCTTTGCAAGTCGATGTTGGTCTGAAACGAGCCATAAACCACCGGCGTCCCCGGCTCCACCATCTGCGCAAAGACGATGCCCGCCAGCGCCTCGGCGTTCTGCTGCGCCAGCGTGGCCGCGACCGAGACGGGCGCCATCGCTCCGGAAAGGATGAAGGGCGTGATGATGACCGCCTGCCTGGCCCGAGCATACACTTTCAGCGCGCCCAACATGCGGTCATCCAGACGGCGGGGGCTGCTGATGTTGATCAGGGAGATGAGGGCGGGGTGCTCCCGGATTTTCTCTGCGCCGAACAGGATTTCAGCTATCGCCACGCTGTCGGCTGCATCCTCGGCCGACATCACCGCCCCCATGAAGGGCTTGTCGCTGTACTTGATGTGGCTGTACAGCATATCCAGGTGGCGGGTCGGGGCGGGTAGATCGGTCGGTTCCACGATCGTGCCGCCCGAGTGATGCAGGTAGGGATTGAGATAGGTCAGTTTGACGAAGTTCTGAAAATCCTCCAGCGTCGCATTGCGCCGTCCCCGGTCGAGATCATGCACAAAGGGCGGGCCATACACCGGTGCGAAGCACAGATGTTTGCCGCCGATGATGACATTGCGTTCGGGATTGCGGGCCAATTGGGTGAATTGACCGGGCGCTTTGGCCACATATTCGGCGACCAGCGCCGGATCGAAATAGGCGAGATCCCCTTCCACCCTGGCGCCGTGGGTCCGTAATATCTCCAACGCTTCCGGGTCATCCATGAAGAGGATGCCGATTTCGGATAATATCTCCAACGAGCGTTGGTGAATCAGTTCCAGGCTTTCGGGAGAGACGATTTCGTAGATCGGGATGTTCGCACTGGGCTGAGCCACTTTGATGGGCGTCGTCCCTCGTTCGCGCCGGGCTTGCCGTCGGTCTTTACGGCCGACCTTTCGTATCCGTGACATGTAACAATCTCCTCGTCGAGATCATGAATGTTCGGTGAGCGTCGAAGCGCCCAGCACGACGGATTGTATTTCCTTGTGAAAGGTTAGGATATGCTGTTCGATGAGACGGGCAGCTTGTTCTTCATCCCTCATTTGCAGGGCTTCCAGGATGCGTCTGTGCTCCAACACCGCTTCACGCATACCGCCGATTTGCGACACGGCGAAATACCAGAGTCGCAGGCTAAGCGCATACAAAGAAGTCAAGGCGTCCTCGAGGAATTCGTTATCCG
>DUEF01000115.1 GCA_011176555.1 Caldilineae bacterium | reverse complement strand
CCCCCGGACTCACAGCATCCCACATCCAACCCCTGCTTCGGTTCCAGGCATTGCAACGCTTGGTCAGCCAATCCATCGAAAACTGGGACATCGAGACAATTCCTGACAATTTTCAAGCGCTACGGACTCTGGTGGATGCCGCCCCGGCCTTCGAGTTGTTCCTGGCGCCGGACATCGAACGCATCCCACGCTTGATCTTGAACGAACTGAACTGATGGCCACCGATACACTTCCCGAAATCATCGAAATCACCGACGCCGCGCCTGAACACGAACCCGGCTATCGCATCCTCATTCACAACGACGATGTAACGCCGTTCGGCTTCGTTATCGTGGTGTTGCGCAGGGTGTTCGAGTTATCGCGGGAAATCGCCGAGCATGTGACCCTGACCGCTCATATCAAAGGCGTCGCCCTGGTCGCCGTGCGCCCCCGATCCGAAGCGAAAAGGCTCGTGCAAAAAGCGCACCTGGCGGCCCGGCTGGAGGGATTCCCCCTGACGTTCAGCATCGAGCCGGAGGAATAGCATGATCATGCAACTGCTCACCCCGAAAGACCTCGCCGAGTACATCGAACAACACGACATCTCCGCCGAACTGATTCCCGCTCGTGGTGACACGCCCACCGTCGCCGCCGCAGCCACAGCCCTCGGCGTCACGACCGACGAAATCATCAAGACACTGATCTTCTTCATACGGGGTGAGCCCCACGCCGTGATCACCAACGGTCTGGCTGCTGTGCCCACGCGTCCGCTGGCCGACCATTTCGGCGTGGGCAAACGGCAGATCAAACTGGCTCGGGCACAGCAGGTCATCGAATTGACTGGCTATCCCGTAGGTGGCGTCCCACCCTTTGGTCATCGCTCGGCCATCCCCGTGCTGCTCGACCGCTCGGTGCTGGCCCTGAACGTGATCTACGGGGGAGGTGGCGACGACCGCACCATGCTCAAGATCAGCACCAGGGAATTGCACCGCGTGACGGCCGCGACGGTGTTACCGATCACTTGACCAAGCCGCTCGCGTCTACGCCTGTGGTATACTCAGGCATCTCCATATCCAATTTCCGACCGTGAAGATCTTCCACCGCATCCAATACCGGTTGCTCGCCGTCATTCTCATCGTGGTTCTTATCCCGCTGATCGGCACCGCCCTGTATGGCAACTGGATCACCAGCAGCATTCTCAAAGAACACGAATTGGACCAGGTCGCCAACGAAACCGAGCGAACGGCTCAGCAGATCGAGTCCTTTCTTGGTGACGTCAGCGATGATGTGCTGTTCCTGGCCGAACTGAGTTCTCTGCAGTCGCTGTTGCAGGCTCGCAGCGAAGCTGATGAGGCGGGTGTTGCGCATTGGCGTCAGGTCGCGGAGGACGATTTCATCTCTTTTTCCCGGCAGCGGGGCATCTACGACCAGATCCGCTATATTTGTCAGGATGGCATGGAGATTATTCGCGTGGACTCGGATGGCATGCATGTTTATCCCATCCCGGAAGAGGAATTGCAGAACAAGTCCGACCGCTATTATTTTGCTCAGGCAGTGGATTTGCCTCAGGGTGCATTTTTCATTTCGCCGCTGGATCTCAATCGTGAGCACGGCGAGATCGAAACGCCTCTGCAACCGGTGATTCGTTACGCCACACCTGTTTTCGATCAGGATGGAAGGCGTCAGGGTATCGTCATCGTCAATGTACTTGCCGACAAATTTTTGGATCTTGTGCGCAACATGAAAAAGGGCCGGAACAGTCCAGTCTTTCTTGTGGATCAGGATGGTTACTACCTTGTGCATCCCGATAAAGCTCGTGAGTGGGGTGGACCAAACGATCTCGATACCGGTTTCCAACTGAAAAAGGACTATCCAGAAGCCTACACTGCGGTTTTAGCTGGTGAACCAGGGGAATTAGTGACGGATCGTGCGTTCGTCTACGCGCCTGTGCATCCCAATCCCGATGATCCCACCTGTTTTTGGACGCTGGTTCACGATGTTTCGTTGCAGTCGTTGTTGTTGCCGGTGTGGGAATTTCGCTACACCTCTATTTTCATCCTCATCCTGGCGGCGGTGTTGGCAGTGGTGATGGCCTTTTGGCTCGCTCAAAACCTGACGGAGCCAATTCGTCCTCTGAAGGAAGGCGTGGAGCACCTGCGGCAGGGGGACTCGCACGAACCGGTCGAGATTAAGACAGATGACGAGATCGGTGAACTGGCTCACGCCTTCAACGACATGGCCTATCAACTGGACATATCGCAAAGACAACGGCAACGGTTGCTCGACCGGGTGATTACGGCGCAGGAGGATGAACGGCGGTTGGTGGCGTACGACATCCACGACGGCCTGATTCAGCGGCTGGTGGGCGCCAGGCTGCAACTGAGCAACTACATAAGACAACGTCAGACCAATACCGAAAAGGCGGAGCGCTCCTTGCAACGCGCAAACGCACACCTGGGCGAGGCCATCGCCGAGGGCAGGCAACTCATCGAAGGCTTGCGCCCCACCCTATTGGACGATATGGGGCTGGCCGCGGCAGTGCATAAACTAGCGACCCAGATGTGCGACATGCGAGACTGCCTGTTGCAATTTGAGAGTAATTGCGATAATGAGCGTTTCCCACCTTCTGTGGAAATGACGGCCTACCGCATCGCCCAAGAAGCGCTTAGCAACGTCCGTCGCCACGCACAAACAACTCGGCTACGCGTCGAAATCACGTGCTCTGACCACACGCTCAACCTCTTGTTCCAGGATTGGGGCGTTGGTTTCGACCCTGCCTCCAAAGAAGGGCAGTGTCAGTGTATCGGATTGGTGTCGATGCGCGAACGCGCCAGCTTGATCGGCGGACAGTGGAACGTCGAGAGCGCGCCCGGAGCCGGTACGACTGTTCGGGTCTCACTTCCGCTGCCGGAGCCCGGTGAGGAATCGGAAGACCAGTAAACCCGCCCCCTGCCACTTGCCCCCCTAACATGACACAAGCCGAGAATCACCCCATCCGTATCCTCATCGCCGACGATCATGGCGTCGTGCGAGAGGGCTTGCGCGCCGTGCTCGAAGAAGATGATCTCCTGGTCGTGGGGGAAGCGACGACCGGGCAAGAGGCGGTGGCCATGACCCACAGCCTACAACCTGACGTGGTGCTCCTCGATATTCGTATGCCCGATCTCAACGGATTGCAAGCCCTGGCCCAGATCAAGGCGAAAACGCCGGATGTGCACGTGGTCATGCTTACGACCTACGCCACGCCAGATTATCTAACCAAGGCCATCCACGCTGGGGCCGATGGCTACCTGAGTAAGGACACGGATCCGCAACAGATTCCGGCGGTGGTGCGAGCGGTGGTCAGAGATGCGCGATTGCTAGATCGGAATTTGTTGCGTGAGGCCCTATCTTCCGTTGATAGCCCCGTCCCTGTTGCACAAACCCGATCAGTCTCGCCGGAGACACCCCTGACCGAGCGAGAGACAGAGGTCTTGAAATTGATCGTGGCCGGGTACAGTAACGAGGCCATCGCCGAGACTCTGGTGATCAGCATCGCCACCGTCAAAACCCACGTGCGCCACATCCTGGAAAAGTTGCACGCGCCGGATCGAACGCAGGCGGCGGTGTGGGCGGTGCGCAACGGCATTGCGTGAATTGGGTATTTGGTAGTGGGTATTGGGTATTTTCACGCGGGTTCCAATATCCAGTTCTTCAGCCTACGGATGATAGTCCGAAATGGCGATGAGCTCCACCTCGTAAATCAGGGTGGCGTTCGGCGGGATCAGGCCGCCGCCCGCGCCTTCCTCGCCGAAGGCGAGTTCCGGCGGGATCACCAACTGCCGTTTGCCGCCCACCTTCATCGTGAGAATGCCCTCATTCCAGCCCGGAATCACCCGTTCTGAGCCCAGGGTGAAGTGCATCGGCGTGCCTCGATCTCTGGAGCTGTCGATCTTGGTCCCATCTTCTAGCCAGCCCACATAGTGCACCAACGGCATCTCCCCCCGCCGCGGCGAATCGCCATCCCCCACTTTGATATCGTAGTATTTGAGGCCACTGTCGGTCGTGATGTAATCTTCCGGGGCCACCGCTACTGGCGGGGTGTTATCCGGCGGTTGGACATCAAGCAATTCCACCTCGAAATAGAGCGTGGCATTGGGCGGAATGTCTTCGCCGACGCCGGCCTCGCCATACGCCAACTCGGGAGGAATGATCAATTTGGCTTTGTCTCCCACCTTGAGCAGCAGGATGGCCTCGTCCCAGCCGGGGATGACCTGTCCCATGCCCACGGTGAAGCGCAGGGGTTTCTCCCGGTCGTAGGAGCTATCGAACACATTGCCGTCCGTAAATCTACCCGTGTAGTGCACCTCGACGATGTCGCCGGGTTGCGGCGCGTCGCCATCGCCATGTTCGGTGATGACATACTGCAAGCCGCTGTCCGTGGTGACGGCTTCGCCGTCGATGAAGACGTAGGCGTTTTCCGGCTCTTCGGTGGGCGCAGGACTGGCGACCGCTTCTGCAACCGGGGCGGGCTCTTCGGTGGGTGTTGCGCTTTGTCCCGCGCAGGCCGAGAGGATGGCCACGAGAATGAGTGCGATGGCGATTTTCAACTTCATCAAGGTTCTCCGTTCGATGTTTATCGGTGGATTTGCGGATTGGTAAATTGGTGGATTGGTGGATTAGCAGATTCGGGCGACGCTTTCCCGGCTTCCCGGTTTCCCGGTTTACTGGTTTACTGGTTTCCAACCTACTGCGCGTCTATGAGTTCGATTTCGAAAATGAGCGTGGCGTTAGGTGGAATGACGCCCTCGACGCCTTCTTCGCCGTAAGCCAGTTCAGGGGGGATGACCAGTTGGCGTTTGCCGCCGATCCGCATTGACGAAACGCCCTCATCCAGGCCGGGCAGCGCGCCGCCCACGCCGATGGGGATCACCACGGGATTGCCGTATTCGAGGGAGCTATCGAACATTGTTCCATCCGTCAGCCAGGCGGTGTAGTGGATTTCGGCCAGTTGTCCGCGATGTAGCTCGCCGCCCTCGCCGGGGGCGATGTCGTAGTATTTCAGGCCGCTATCCGTG
>DUEF01000114.1 GCA_011176555.1 Caldilineae bacterium | reverse complement strand
CTTCGCTCAATCGTTGGTGGAGCGGCTGCGAGCGCGGGGGCTGTGGCAGAGCGATGCCAACGACTACGGCCCCAACTGGCAACAGCAGCGCCAACTCGCCCGCCAGCGAGACGGCTACCGTTGCACCCAGTGCGGCGCGGCCGAAAAACCAGGCCGCCAACACGACGTGCATCACATCCGCCCCTTCCGCAGCTTCGGCTACCTACCCGGCCTCAACGAAAACGATAAAATCGCCAATCATCTCAGCAACTTGCGTACGTTGTGCCGCGCCTGCCACCAGCGCATCGAACGGGGCGTGCGTTTGCGCTCGGGATTGGGCGGTCTGGCCTACCTGCTCGGCCATCTCGCCCCCCTGCACCTGATGTGCGACCCCGGCGATCTGGGCTCGCACGTGGAGCCTGAAGCCGAGCACACCTCTCTCCCCACCATCCTCCTCTTCGACCGCATCCCCGCCGGCATCGGTCTGGCCGAGCGTTTGTACGAGCTGCAACCGCTGCTGCTCCAGGCCGCCAGCGACGCGCTCGACCAGTGTCCCTGCGCCCACGGCTGCCCCGCCTGCGTCGGCCCCATGCCCGAAGGCGCGGCCGCGTTGGACTGGGATACAAAAGCGTTGACGCGGGCATTGGTGGAGGAGGCTGTGTCCTAGCGTCGAGACGATTTTTTGTTTGCACCCTTACAGAACTTGACAGCATCACCATCTCCATTTACAACATGAGTCTGGTTTCGATTCAACCATCGCCACCGACTCCGATCATGGTATCCCTCCGTCGCCTGCTCCCCTTCTTCAAACCCTACCGCTGGATCATCATCCTGCTGTTCTTCTCTGTCGTCCTGCCGGTGGCGATGGAATTGGTGGCGCCGATGATGCTGAAGTACATCATCGATTCAGGCATCCGAGCGGGAGATATGCAAGTGATCTGGCGGGGTTCAGGCGTGATGTTGGGCGCGGCGCTGGTGGGGGCGGTGGCGACGGTGGGGCAGGGATTCTGCCGGGCCTGGCTGTCGCAGGGATTGGCCTTCGATCTGCGCAATGCGCTTTTCACTCACATCCAGTCCTTCTCCTTCGGCAATCTGGACATCATGCAAACCGGCCAGATCATGACACGGGTGTCGAGTGATGTGGATGTGGTGCGGGGGGTCACCGGCCACGGCCTTTCGCTCCTCCTGCGGGCGCTGCTTATGATCGTTGGCAGCATGGTGATGCTCTTGATCATCGATTGGCAGTTGGCGCTGATCATATTCGCGCTGCTACCCCTCGCTGCTGCGCTCATGATCTGGCTAGTGCGCGTCGCCCAGCCGATGTTTCTGGTGGTGCAACAGAAATTAGCCGCGCTCAACACCCTCGTTCAGGAAAATCTGGCGGGGGTGCAGGTCGTCAAAGCCTTCGCACGAGAGCCGCTCGAGATCGAACAATTTGGCGGCGCCAACGTCGCTTACATGGCCCGGCAGATCCAAGTGGGGCGTTTATTGGCGATTGCAAACCCGGCGCTGTCCTTCCTCACCACCCTGGGCATCGTCGCCGTGACCTGGTGGGGCGGCGTCTCCGTGATTGGCGGGCGGCTGTCGGTGGGCGAATTGGTCGCCTTCACCAGCTATCTGATGATCGGCCTGACGCCGCTGATGATGTTGAGCAATATCCTGACCATGATCACCCGGGCTGAGGCTTCGTCCGAGCGGGTGCTGGAAGTGTTGGATACTCAATCCATGCTTCCCATGCCTGCATCCCCCCACCGGGCGCAGATGGCGGGTCGCGTGGTATTCGAGAACGTCTCTTTTCGCTACGATGGCGATGGTGGGGGTGAAAACGTGCTGGACGGGATCAGCTTCGCTGTGGAGCCAGGCCAGCAGGTGGCGCTGCTCGGAGCCACGGGGTCGGGAAAGAGCACGCTGGTGCATCTGATTCCCCGTTTCTACGATGTGACCGGCGGCCGCGTCAGCATCGATGGCGTGGATGTGCGCCAATGGGAGCCCGACATTCTGCGAGCACAGATCGGCACGGTGATGCAGCAGACCACGCTGTTCGGCGGAACCGTGCGCGAAACCATCGCCTATGGCCGTGCCGACGCGACGCTGGATGAGGTGATCGCCGCGGCCAAAGCCGCGCAAGCGCACGATTTCATCCTGGCTATGCCCGCTGGCTACGACAGCATCGTGGAAGCGGGCGGGGCCAACCTGTCAGGCGGGCAGAAGCAGCGCCTGGCCATCGCCCGCGCACTGCTGGTGAACCCGCCCATTCTCATTCTCGACGACAGCACCAGCGCCGTCGATCTCGACACCGAATTCCGCATCCAGCAGGCGTTGGACAAACTGATGGCCGGGCGCACCACGTTCATCATCGCCCAACGCATCAACAGCGTCCTCAAGGCCGACCAGATTCTGGTGCTCGACCGCGGCCGCATCGTCGCCCGGGGGACGCACCACGAACTCCTGCAAACCAGCCCCATTTACCGGGAAATTTATGATTCGCAACTTGGCGGATAACACTAAGGACTCGTCCAAGAAAAACTTCCTGATTTCGACCTCCGGGAGGTGGCCAACACCACTTCATTTGCCGAGATCTTGGCGGCCACCTCCCGGAGGTTATTTCCGGACGCCCACCAAGTGCGTCGCACCTGGTCACAAAACGACATGAGCCATCGTCCTCCAGAAAAGTCCCAATCGAAAATACAGTTGCGCCCGAGTGGCGGCATCCGGGGCATGACCGGCGAAAGCGCCAGCAACACGCGCCAGGCCATCCGCCGCCTGTTCGCCTACCTGCGCCCTTATTGGCTGCAATTGCTGGGCGTTACGCTGCTGGTGGTGGTCAGCACGACGGCGGGACTGGCCGGGCCTATCCTCGTCGGCGTCTCTATCGACCGCTACATTGTTCCGGGCGATGTCCCCGGCCTGCTGCGCCTGGTGCTCGTGATGCTGGCTGTGTACGTCGTGGGCGGGATCACCATGATCCTGCAAGGCGTGGCGATGGTAGGCATCGGACAACGCCTGATGGCGGATATTCGGGCCGAGTTGTTCAGCCACATCCAAACCCTGTCGATGGGCTACCATGACCAGCACAGGGCAGGCGACCTGATGAGTCGCGTCTCCAACGACACCGAAGCGATCAACACCGTGCTTTCCAACGGCCTGATCCAGTTCACCTCCAACATCCTGCTATTCGGCGGCATCCTGGTGGCGATGTTGCTCCTGAATTGGCCGCTGGCCCTGGGCATGTTGATCATCCTGCCGATCATGCTGGTCATCACCAGCCAATTCACCCGCCGCACGCGCCTGGCCTTTCGGAATGTGCAACGTTATCTTGGCGGCATGAACGCGGTGATGGAGGAAAACATCACCGGACTGCGCGTGGTGCAAGCTTTCGCCCAGGAAGAGGACGCCATCAGCACATTTCGGGCGGTGAACAGCGCCTACCGGGAAGCAGGCACGCGGGCCGAGGTGATTACGGCGGCGCTGGGGCCGATGTTCACGACGATGAGCACCATCACCATCGCCGCGGCGGCGCTGCTGGGCGGTTGGCTGGCGTTGCAAGGCCTGGTGACAGTGGGCGTGATCGCCACGTTCGTCGTCTACATCCGCAACTTCTTCCGCCCGATGCGCTCCATCGCCATGCTGTACAACCAGTTGCAATCCGCCCTGGCCGGAGCCGAGCGCATTTTCGAGGTGCTCGACGCCCGACCAGCGGTGCTGGACCCGCCCGACGCCTTAACGCCGGTCATCCGTGGCGAGGTCGTCTTCGAGCATGTAAGCTTCGCTTATGAGCCGGGCAAACCGGTGCTGGAAGATGTCAGTCTGAGCGCTTCGCCCGGCCAGACCATCGCCCTCGTGGGCCCCACCGGCGCCGGCAAGACCACCATCGTCAACTTGCTCAGCCGTTTTTACGATGTGGATGAGGGGCGCATCACCATCGATGGCCACGACATCCGCACGTTGCAGCAGGCGTCGCTGCGCAAGCAATTGGGCATCGTCTTACAGGATACGTTCCTGTTTTCGGCCACGGTAATGGAGAACATCCGTTATGGCCGCCGCGACGCCAGCGACAAGGAAGTGTACGCCGCCGCCCGCCTGGCCAACGCCGACCATTTCATCCGCCTCCTGCCGCAGGGTTACGCCACCAAAGTCTCCGAGCAAGGCCACAATTTCAGCGAAGGCCAGCGCCAGTTGCTCGCCATCGCCCGCGCCATCCTCGCCGATCCCCGCATCCTCATCCTGGACGAGGCCACCAGTAGCGTGGACACCCGCACTGAAATCCAAATCCAGCAGGCGTTGCTGCACTTGCTGGAAGGCCGCACCGCTTTTGTCATCGCCCATCGCCTCAGCACCATCCGCAAGGCCGACATGGTGCTCGTTATCGACGACCATCGCATCATCGAGCGGGGCACGCACGAGGAATTATTGGCGCAGGGCGGATTCTATCACGATTTGTATATGGGGCAGTTTCGGCGGGTGAGTGGAGAAGACACGCGCATTCACAAACAGTTGGATTCGTGATAAAATACCGAGGAGGTTACACGAATAACCGTGCAAACTGTGGAACAGACACCTGCGGCAATCCTGCATCGAATCGACGTGATACTCAATGAATTGCTGACTTCGCGGCGAGATGTGCAGTCTTTAGTTCAGGATCAAAACTGGTTCTGGACTCCCACCTGGTAAGAGATGGAATCTGAGAGTGAAGAAGGCTTTCATCAGACCTAAACCATGCCCACCCTCAACTGGCTGAACCGCAACGAAGCCCTGACCATCGCTCGGAGCACGCCCTACCGTTTGTTGGAGGCCGCGCCCGAATACGACGCCGGCGACCCCGCGGCCACCAACATGCTGATCCAGGGCGACAACCTGGAGGCGCTGAAGGCCTTGCTGCCCTATTACGCCGGGCAGGTGAAGTGCATCTACATCGACCCGCCTTACAACACCCGCAGCGCCTTCAAACATTACGACGACAGCCTGGAACACAGCACCTGGTTGAGCATGATGCTGCCCCGACTGGAGCTATTGCGGGAACTGCTGGCCGAGGATGGCAGCATTTGGGTGAGCATCGACGACAATGAGGGCCATTACCTGAAGGTGTTGATGGATGAGGTGTTTGGGCGTGGAAATTTTCTAGCAACCATCATCTGGCAAAAAAACTATGCACCAAAATCGAGCGCAAAATATTTTTCAGACGATCACGACTACATTATTGTCTT
>DUEF01000113.1 GCA_011176555.1 Caldilineae bacterium | reverse complement strand
GGGCCTTTTCACCGAAGGTGGTGGCGTAATGATAGGTCATGTCCACCGCTTTGGTACGCATCCCCGCGCCGGGCGATTTGGTCTGGAAACTGAGGTGAAAACCCTCATCCGGTTGCAAACAGAAAGAGAGCTCGTTGGGTGCGACGCCCGCGGCTTCCTGCTCGTCGAACAACAGGTGAGGCACTTCTTTGAAACGAATCACCACCTCGGTCACTTTGGCGGCCAGGCTTTTGCCGGAACGCAGGTAAAAAGGCACGCCCTGCCAGCGCCAATTATCGATGTAGAGTTCCAGCGCGGCGTAAGTCGGCGTCTCCGATTGCGGATCGACGCCCGGTTCTTTGCGATAGGTTGGGCCTTTGCCGTCGTCGGAGCGGTATTGCGCTCGCACGGTGTTGGTGCGCACGGCGCTGCCGGTTGGCGTGCGCACGGCTCGCAACACCTTCACCTTTTCATCACGCAACAACGTGGCGTCCCAGGCGTTGGGCGGCTCCATGGCCGTCAGCGTCACCAATTGCATGAGATGATTCTGGAACATGTCCCGCAGCACGCCGGCGTGGTCGTAATAGCCGCCGCGATGCCCGACATCGACCGTTTCCAGCACCGATATCTGCACATGGTCGATATAACGCCGGTTCCAGATCGGCTCGAAAATGGCGTTGGCGAAGCGGAAAACCATGATATTTTGCACCGTCTCTTTGCCCAGATAATGGTCGATGCGATAGACCTGGTCTTCGCTAAAAACGTCGTGGATGCGGTCGTTCAGCTCCCTGGCGCTGGCCAGGTCCACGCCAAAGGGTTTTTCGACGACGATGCGGGTGAAATCGCCGCGTTTGTCGGCCAACCCCGCCTTGCCTAACTGTTCGACGATGGGGGCATAGAGCATGGGCGGGGTGGAAAGATAAAAAAGACGGTTGCCGGGCAGGCCGTAGTCCTGCTCCAACTGATTCAGATACCCGGCCAGTTTCGTGTATCCCGCCGCCTGATCGTAAACCAGCCGCTGGTAGTGCAGCCGACCGGCGAACGACTCCCATTCGGCGCAGGTGTCGCCCGTCAGCCGTCCGAAGGTCTCGACGCCCTCGCGCATTCGTTGGCGAAAGGCCTCGTTGCTCAGATCGCTGCGAGCCACGCCGACGATTACGAAATCATCGGGCAGGAGGTCGGAGCAGGCCAGGCTGTGCAGCGATGGAACCAGCTTGCGGTAGGTGAGGTCGCCCGATGCGCCAAAGATGACGATGGTGGCCGGGCCGGGCCGGGTGATGCGGTCGAGTGCAGGCGTTTGGTCGGGAGCAGATGGCATGGTCGGCGTCACAGAGCTGGCTAGAGAGAGGCGGCGCGTTCGGCGACGGTGTCGAGCAGGCTATGGAAGGCGTCGGCGAAGGCCTTGACCCCGGCGATTTGCAGATCATCGGTCACCTGTTTGAAGTCGATGCCCAATGGCGCCAGGGCGTCGATCTGCGCCTGCGCTTCATCGTAACCCTGATCCACGGTGGACGCCACGACGGCATGGTCCAACGCGGCCTCGATCGTGGGCAGGGGCAGGGTGTTGACGGTGTGAGCGCCGATCAGATTATCGACATACAGGGTGTCGGGATAGACGGGGTTTTTGGTGCTGGTGCTGGCCCAGAGCGGGCGTTGGTAGCGAGCGCCGCGGTCGGCCAGGGCCTGCCATCTCGGTCCGGAAAAGACCTGCTGGAAACGGCGGTAGGCCAGTTTGGCGTTGGCGATGGCGATTTTGCCCTGCAAAACGCTGTTTCCGACCGCTGCCAGTTGTTTGTCCACCACGCCGTCGATGCGGCTGACGAAGAACGAGGCCACCGAGGCCACGCGGCCGGGGTCGCCGCCCGCGGCCACCAGGCGTTCCAGGCCCTCGATGTAGGCGAAGGCCACGGCGTCGTAATCGGCCAGTGAGAACATGAGGGTGGCGTTGATGTTGACGCCCTCGCCGATGAGCTGGCTAATGGCAGGAATGCCCGCGGCAGTAGCCGGCACTTTGACCATGAGATTGGGGTGATCGATGGCCCGCCACAGGCGCAGCGCTTCCTGCACTGTGCCTTCGGTGTCGTCGGCCAGGTCGGGTGAGACCTCCAGGCTGACGAACCCGTCCCCGCGGTCGCTGGATTCGTAGAGCGGCAGCAGTCTATCGGCCGCGGCGGTGATGTCGGCCTGGGAGAGGGCGTCGTAGATGGCGAAAGCATCGGCTCCGTCCGCGGCCAGCGCCGCGATGTCCTGGGTGTAGGCGTCGCTGCCGCTGATGGCTTGATTCAGGATGGAGGGATTGGAGGTCACGCCGCGGATGCCCAGGGCGAGTAGTTGGTCGAGCTCGCCGTTGGCGAGGATGTCGCGGCTGATGAAGTCAAGCCAGATGGACTGGCCCTGGTCGTGGAGATCGTGTAGTTTGGTCATGGTGATTTGGGTTTTGGGTATTGGAGATGGAGTATTGGGTTACTTTGCAGAATGGTTGCGAGGGGCGTTCATCCATAGAGCGTGGTGCGTGGTCCGTTGGAGCAGTGTCAAGAGAACGAAACACGCACTACGCAATACGTCATGGAGATGCTGGAGAGGGTGATCCTTACCCCGGCATCAGTCCGGCGGCGGTGGCGGCGGCTTCATCCAGCAGCCACAGCAGGTGGCCGGCGGTAGGGCGCACGCGGGCGGCGGGGAGGAGCGGGCGCGGGGGCGAGGAGGAGAACACCTGGGCCAGGGCCGGGCCTTTGCCAGCGCCCGCCACCAGGAACAGGACGAAGGCGGCATGGTTGAGCACAGGCAGGGTGAGGGTGATGCGCCGGTGCGGGAAAACGGGCGCTTCGCCCACCGTCACCAGCGCTTTACTTTCTTCCAGCGCGGGCGAGCCCGGAAACAGTGAAGCCGTATGCCCGTCGGAGCCCATGCCCAGCAGAACGAGATCGAAGCGCGGCCAGTCGAAAAGCCCCAGCCCGAACCTGCGCGTGATCTCGTCTTCGTAAGCCCGGGCCGCTTGAGCCGGATCAGGCGTTTCGCCGTGGATGCGATGCACGTTGCTGACGCTCAAATGCTGCAACAAGAGATGGAAAGCGACGCCGTAGTTGCTGTTGGGATCGTCAGGCGGCACGCAGCGCTCATCCACCCACCACAGATGGAGCCGCGCCCAGGGGATGCGTTTGCGCCAGGCTGGCGTAGCCAGAAGCCGGAACAAAGCCCGGGGCGTGGACCCGCCCGAGATGGCGACATGCGCTTCGCCCTTTTCGGCGATGGCGTTCTGCGCGGCGGACAGGAAAAGCTCGGCCGCGGCCGCGGGCAGTTCATCATGTGCGAGGACTTCAAAAGGAGGATGGCGCATGACGCTGATTGTATAGCCTGGCTGTGGGTTCGTCAAGGGGCGGGGCAGGGAGCAAGGGGGGCAAGGGGCAAGTTTCATGCCCAGCAACGGCGCCTCCCGGCCCTTGCCCCCCGCCCCCTGCCCGGTGTAAGCTACCGGTAGCATGTCCGCAAGGTAACTACCAACGCACTGCCCGAAACTGGCCAGCCAACGATAAAATCATCCGCCGACTATCCACACTCAATCTGTGGAAAAAGAAGCGTCGCGTTCGTCGTTACGCCGCAAAACCAAAAATGGAGACCACAATGCGCACCATCCGCCTGGCTCTGGCCCAGATCAATCTCACGGTCGGCGACATCGCCGGCAACACCGCCCGCATCCTCGATCAGTTGGATCAAGCGCGCGCTCGCGGCGCCGAACTCGTGCTGTTCCCCGAAATGGCGATCTCCGGTTATCCGCCCGAAGACCTGTTGCTCAAGCCGGATTTCATCGCCGCCAACGCCCGCGCCCTGCAAGACATCCAGGCCGCGACAAAAGGCCTGGCCGCCGTCGTGGGCTACCCCTGCGCCGACGATTACGATCTCTACAACGCCGCCGCTATCCTGCAAGACGGCGAAATGGTCGGCTCCTACCGCAAGCACTACCTGCCCAACTACGGCGTTTTCGACGAAAACCGCTACTTCGGGGCTGGAAACAGCAGCCCGGTCTTCGATTTCGCCGGTGACCGCGTCGGCGTCAGCATCTGCGAAGACATTTGGTACGCGGGCGGGCCGCCGCAATGGCAAGCCTTGCATGGGGCCGAGCTGCTGGTCAATCTGTCCGCCTCACCCTACTTTCTCGGCAAGGGCGACGAGCGAGAGCGCATGATCGCCACGCGTGCAGTCGATAACGTCGCCATCGTCGCCTACTGCAACCTGGTGGGCGGGCAAGATGAACTCGTTTTCGATGGTCGCAGTCTGGTGTATGGCCCGGATGGAGCGCTGTTGGCCCGCGGCCCGGTATTCGAGGAGGCGCTGATCCTGGTCGATGTGGATCTGGATGATGTCTTTCGTCGCCGCCTGCACGACCCCCGCTCTCGCCAACACCGGGATTTGGTGGGACGCCTGACCGAAGCAGGCGAGCGCATCCCCCGCATCAGTGGGCGCTCGCTCCACCAGCCTTCTGGCCCCGAGCCGCGCTCGCTGGCCCCCGCCATCGCCCCTCCGCCCGACCGTCTCGGCGAAATCTACCGGGCCTTGCTGGTGGGAACGCGCGATTACGTGCGCAAAAACGGCTTCGAGACCGTGCTCCTGGGCTCCAGCGGCGGCAGCGACACCGCCCTCACCGCGGCCATCGCCACCGACGCCCTGGGT
>DUEF01000112.1 GCA_011176555.1 Caldilineae bacterium | reverse complement strand
CGCCACCGTTGTTTGCCAGCCATCGGCATCGTAACAGATCTGAGGAGAGTGAAACGATTTCGCCTGGCGACTGCCGATGACGCTGAGCCAGACGTATCTGCCATCGGGGCGGCGATAGCGCCGATAGACATACTCCTCCGGCTCCAGCAAAATCTGCACCTCGATATTGGTCTGCGGGATGTCTGCCCCCTGCCATTCGCCGATCTCGAGCGGCAAGTCCTGCAATTGCGGTCCCAGGCTGAAATCGTACTCACTTTGCACTGCGCGTTCGCGCTGAGTGCGTCGCCAGCGGTCGATGTCGGTGACAAAGGTGTAATAATCGCCACCGGTCTGGAACTGGCTTTGCCAGAGCCCGCGGCTGAAGATGGCGACAACGGCGATCAGCGCCACCACCAACAACAGGGCCAGGATTACAAGATGTCGGTGCGTATGTGGCGGCACTTCAGCAGCCACGCCAGCAGAATCAGACATAGAAAAGCGAAAAGGAAGAAGAAAATACCCGAATAATCGTGATAGTAGGTGAAGCCCGCCTGCACGCCCCAGTGGTCGGCCACCCACAGCAGGGTGCTCACCCGAAAAATATTGCCCAAAATGGCGATGGGGATGGCGGAGAGCATGAGCAGCACTTTGCTATACCAGGGGCCTTCGACCACATACGCGAAGACCGCAACCAAGGTGATCAATGCCACGATGGAACGCAAACCCGAACATTGCGCTCCCACCACCAAATTAGCACTGGGTAGCGTGACCGCTGCGCCCTGCACGGTGATATCCATGCCCAACAGTTGCATAGCTGTGGCGGATATTTTCCCGGTGAGAAGCGAGAGAGGCAGACTGCTGGCCTCGACAAAAGGCAACGGAACCATGAAAACCAGGAATGCCAGCGGGAAAGCCATGCGCTTGAGAGCCTTGCCTCCCCACAAATACCAGATCAGGCCGGCGAAGAGCGCAATCATGCCCAGGGCGGCGATGAAGTAGGCCCGCTGGAAGAGCGCCGCCAGATAGACGCCCAGGGCCGCGACCAGGAGAAATAATCCCAGATTGCTGGGCTTTCTCTCGACCCTTGGCAGCAGACGCCAGGCGAAAAACACCGAGATGATCGGGACAAGCACGCCGTGCGAATAGTAGTCGTTGCTCCACCATTCGTTGGCGAGCCAGCGCAGGGTGGGCAGCAACACCAAACCACCCAACACGATGATGAGGGCGTAAAGAATGGTCTCACTGCGACGGGAGGAGGAAAACATGACGGCAAAGTCTAGCACATTTTGCTGGAAAACGCAGGGGTCGAGCCTACAGATAGCGCTTAATCCTGAATCACCGCCTTTGCCAGCGCGATTGCCCCCAACACGCCCGACCGACCACCCAACCCCGGCGGTGCGATGTAGCTCTCGATGTCTTCCAGAATGGCGGGAGACTGGATGTAACCGCCGAGCAGGCTCTGCACCTGATCTCGCACGAGATCGTAGAGCGCAGGTTGAGCCATGACGCCGCCCCCCACGATGATGCGCTGCGGCGAAAGAGTGCAGATGATGTTGACCAGCGCCAGGGCGAGATAGCGAGCCTGGAGGGGCCAGGCGGGATGGTCGGGCGGCAGGGTTTCGGCGGGCTGTCCCCAGCGGGCTTGCAGCGCCGGGCCGGATGCCAATCCTTCCAGGCAATCGCCATGATAGGGGCAGACGCCGGCAAAAGGATCCGCTTCCAAATCATGGGGCAGGCGGATATGGCCCATCTCGGGATGAATAAGGCCGTGCATGAGGCTACCGCCGATCAGGCCGCCGCCGCCGATGCCTGTGCCCACGGTCAGATAGACGAATGTGTCCAGGCCCCGGGCCGCACCCCAGCGATGCTCGCCCAACGCCGCTACATTGACATCGGTGTCGAAACCGACCGGCAGGTTCAGCGCCCGTCCCACAGCGCCGGCGAAATCGACATCCCGCCAACCGGGTTTGGGCGTGGTGGTGATGAAGCCAAATGTGGGAGAAGTCGGATCGGGATCGACCGGCCCGAATGAGCCGATGCCGATGGCTGCTAGCCCGACCTCTTTTGCCTGTTGCTCGAAAAACGTGATGGCCCGACCGATGGTCTCGTCAGGCGCGGTGGTGGGAAAACGGATTTCGGCGCGGATGTCGTCTGGCCCGGTTCCCACCGCACACACGAATTTGGTGCCGCCCGCTTCGATGCCGCCGTAGTAGTGTGTCATTTCGCATGTCCTTTGGGGTATTGGATATTGGGTAGTGGGTATTCGACTCTGTCAATACCGAATATCCAATACCCAATACCAGCTATTCACTACATCACCTTTATCAGCGTAAACTCGTCATCTCGTTGTTCATTGGCTGCGACGATGGCCTCGGCGGAGCCGAGCACAACCACATGGCCATGTTCGTTCACCTGTGCGAGCACGTCGGCGAAGGCGCGGAAATCCGCGGCGGTCGTGCTCAGGATTTCTTCACGGATACGCTGGCGCAGGGCGTCATCCAGCCCCGTCAAATGGCGGATCATCGACGTGTAGCCCTTGGCGTCGGGCAGCATGTAGGCGTCCAGACGGCCAATAGCGCCGATAATGCCCTTGATCAACTCGTCGTCAGACAAATCCAGGTCACGCAGAAAGGCGGCGGAAGCGTCGTAACTGTCCAACGTGCCCAGCAGGTTGGGGTCGCGGTAGGAGAGGAAGTTGAAAACGCCGGAGCGCTGGTCGAATTGGCAGAAGCCGCCGTAGGCCCCGCCCTTCATGCGCACCTGCTCCCACAGCCAACTCAGCGCCAGATAAGCGTTGATGACGTGCACTGAGCCGCGCAACTGGTAGCCCAATGCGTACAGATCGGCGCCTTTGCCCACGTAATTGACCTGCGCGGGGATGATGAGCCCCTCGTTGGTGGCCAGCGGCTGGTGGGACCACGTCGAGCGCGCGGGTTCAGTGGCCGGCAGGGACTGGATCAACGACTGCAACGGCGATTGCACATTGAGCCAATTGGCCTCATCCACCGTCACATTCCAGAGCATGTTTTTGCGATTGATCAGGAGGGTGCGCAACGCTTCCAATCGGGCGAGGACGCCAGGCCAATCGTTTTCGATCTGCTCGACCAGTTCGCGTAAGAAGAACAGATAGCTAATCCCGCCCATTTGCTCTGCGGCCCAGCCGGCTTCGTGGAAATGAGCCTCCAGCCGGGCGCCGATCACGGCGTGGCCCATCGGCAGCAGCGAGGCTTCCTGCATCGCTTTCTCCTCCAACGCCATCTGCAAAAAGCGCTCCTGGTTATCGAGGCGAACAGTCAGCAGCACATCTTGCAAGATGTCGAGCAGGGCGGGCGTTTTTTCCACGGTGGCCTTGCCCCGCAAGAATAGCCGGGCGACCGCGTCTTTACGCCCCTGCATCATGCCGGTGAACACCTGCGACTGAATGCCGCCGGTCTCGCTGCCGATACGCTGCGAAAGGCTGACGAAATCCTCCGTTTCCGTGCCCATTTCCACCAGCGCCCGGCCAAAAAGCGAGACGTAGGGCAGCAGGTTCTGGGGGACGGTGCACAGATCCATGCCCACATCGAGATAAGCGATGCCGTTGGTGAATAGATCGTGGTAAAATACCTGGCCGCCAGCGACGGACAGCACTTCCAGGGGGATGATCTTGTTTTCGCGGTCAAGATCGTCCAGGGTCAGGCGGGGGATGGCGGCCAGGGTCGCGGGATCATCGGGCGTTTCCTGGAGGCGGCGCAGTTCCAGCGTTTCAGCGATGACAGCATTGATCTCGTCGCTGCTCATGGCGGCTTTGACCGCGGCCAGACGAACGGCTTCCTCTGCATCCCAGCGGGCTTGCAAGTCAGTGTCCGGACGCAGGAGCAGGGTGGAGCGATGGGGGTTGTTCAGAAAATAGCGCTGGAGCAGGGTCTCGAAATAGGGTTCGCCCGCGTCCAAGCGCTTTTTGATGCTGTCCAGAGGCGCTTCGAAGGCCAGCAAAGCGAGGGGATCGCCATCGTACAGCCAGGTTCCCAGCGAGCGCAGCATGAGAGCCAGGCCTCGCGGAAAGCCGCCGGTGTTGTTTTCGCGCAGGCGAAATTCGATGGTGTTCATCGAGGCCTCGACCGTACGCGACTCGATGCCCTCGGTCGCCAGGCGTTGCACGGTGTCCCAAATCAGCGCCTCGACTTTGGCGGCGTCTTCGAGAGCGATGCCCTTGAGCCCGGTGGAAAAGTACATTTGCCGGATTTCCGTGTCCAGGCCGACGCCAGCCACATCCTCGCCCAAGCCGGAGTCGAGCAAGGCCTTGCGCAAGGGCGAGGAGGGCGCTCCCAACAAGATATGCGCCAGGATCTGCAGCCCCAGCGTGGTTTCGGGGTCGGCGGCTTCATCCAGCACCCAGTTAACGGTGATGGCGGGTTTTGCCTCCTCTCCGGCGATACTGGATTTCTCGACGCGGATGGGTTGCTCGAAGGGCGGGAACAGAGGGATGGCCGAGTCCACAGCCAAGGGCTCGAAATCAGACAGCCAGGCGTCGAGCAAGCGCAGGCGTTCGTCCGCCGGATCATCACCATAGAAGAAGACGCGAGCGTTGGCAGGATGATAGAACGTGCGATGGAATTCCTTGAATTGAGCGTAGCTCAAATCAGGGATATGGCGGGGATCGCCGCCAGAATCGAGGCCGTAGACATGGCCGGGGAAGAGAGAGCGCTGCGACCAGCGCGTTAGCATATCATCGGGCGAGGCGTAATTGCCCTTCATCTCGTTGAAGACGACGCCTTTGTACGTGAGCGGCTCGTTGGGATCGTCCAGCTCGTAGTGCCAGCCTTCCTGATGAAAGGTGTGTTCGTTGAGCAGGGGATAGAACACGGCGTCCAGGTAGACGTCGATCAGGTTGTAGAAATCCTGCAGGTTCTGGCTGGCGACCGGGTAAGCGGTCCAATCCGATGAGGTGAAAGCGTTGACAAAGGTCTTGAGCGAGCCCTTGATCAATTCGACGAAAGGTTCCTTGACTCGATATTTGCGGGAGCCCGCCAGCACCGCGTGTTCGATGATATGGGCCACGCCGGTGGAGTTGGGCGGGGGCGTGCGGAAAGTGACGCCAAAGCACTTGTTTTCGTCGTCGTTCTCCAGGGAAAGGAGTTCTGCGCCGGTTTTGATGTGGCGATAAAAGCGGGCGAGGGTGTTCAGTTCGGGGATATTCTGCTCGCGGACGAGCTCGAATCCGTGGCTGGTCGGCATAGCTTCTCCAGGGGAAGTGGACTCCGTCAGCAGGGATGATCAAGCCGGGAAATGAGATTCCACTTGGGTTATTTGGGATAAACTTGGGATAAAACTTGGGAAAAAGCGGGGGAAGCCCCCCTGAGACACGCAAAATTTGGGTTATTGGGGATAAATTTGGGATTATGCGTTCTGCAATCCCGCCACCAAATCGATATACTGCTGCATGGCGTCTTCCTGGCCCAGGCCCTTGATTTTCTTCCAGGCATCGTACTTGGCCCGGCCCACGGGGTTGGTGAAGCCAGGGCGCTTCCCTTGCACATCACCCGTGGTGGCCTGTTTGTACAGCGAGTAAAGTTTGAGCAAGGTGTCGTTGTCCGGGCGTTTCGGCAGGTTCTGGGCGGCTACAGCCGCGGCCTCGAATTGAGTTTGTAGATCGGACATGGGAATTCTCCTGGTGGTGTGGTTCTTCAAAAATGAGTGATCTTGGCAAAGGCTGCGTATTGCGTGTTCCGTTTTGATTCGCTCCGAAGCATCACGCAACACGCCAGGCCTGAATCACGGCGTTTTTAGCAATTCGTCAAGGTAGCGCTCCGGCACCTGCACGGCCACCACTTCTCCCTTGACGCAAACATTGCCCTCGGCCGAGAGGGTGATGGCCACCACCACCTTGCGTCCCTTCACTTCTTTGATGCGTCCGCGCAGTTCCAGTTCCGGACCGAGGGGCGTGGGGCGCAAGTAATCGACGTGCAGCGAAGCCGTGAGAAAACGGAGTGGCGGCTCGGTATCCATGGCGCGACCTTCTGCTCTATAAGCTGCCGCGGCCGCCGAGCCCGTGCCGTGACAGTCGATGAGTGAGGCCAGCAAGCCGCCATAGACATAGCCGGGCACAGCGATGTGGTAAGGTTCAGGTGTGAAATGGGCCACAGTTTCCTCGCCATCCCAATAGCTCTTGAGTTGGTGGCCATGAGGATTCATGCGCCCGCATCCGTAACAATGTGCAAGCGGTTCGGGATAATAGTCCTGAAAAGCCTTTTCGTTCATCATGCATCCTATTTGTGAGCGACGATGGCGATAAAATCCTTTTGCGCCGAACCTGTGCGGCCTAGGTGTTGCATCTTCATTCTATCCTGAACGGCTCCCAGTGACCAATTGCAGCGCCCCATGCCTTGCTCAAACCCAAATAGCGGTATCG